>CAZHTX010000030.1:0-23259 GCA_964535475.1 uncultured Pirellulaceae bacterium | reverse complement strand
TGCCGTCTTGCAAGCAAGTCGCTCAAAGCCGTGCAGCAGCGATTGATCAAAGCATTTCCATGTCCTGGTTTTGTGCTTGATACAATTCAGGCGATAGGTCATGCAGGTCGACAACGAACTTTTTGCCGACCAATTTGAAGGGTAACGCCACCAACGCATTCATGTCGGGCGGACAGTGAACATGTATCGCGTCGAATCCGTGCCGGACCAGCACCCATGAGGCAATCGCAAACGCCACCAGCATGCTGTAGCCAAACTCGAAGACGTAGCCGAGCACTCCCGGAAATTCCAGCGGCTTCGGGTAACGGTAGATACTCACTCCCTCCAGTTCATCAAAGCGTTTGCTCGAATTTCCTGAGGGGCAAATGACTGTAACGCGAAATCCGGCTCGCTGGAGACCAGTCGCTTCCAAATAAACACGAGTATCGTCCGGATAGCTCTCATTTTCGAGAATCATCAGAATGCGATTGTGCTTTTTGGCTGCCAATAATCGCGGGCCGGTCACTTGAGGGGGCACTTGTCTTGTTCCAATTCACTAGGGTCGTTATGCCGTCGATGCGCTCGCTACCACTCGTGGCGACAGCATACCTCGCAGCCTCGCATAGGCCGCTTCCGCGTAGCGCATTTTTCGCGGAGCATAGACTTTTCGATAGCGACCATAATTTGTCATTACGGCACCAAATTGGGATTTAAATCGGCCAGGGCCATAGCTTTCACCCTCCCAACCCGCTCCGCCAAAGTCAAATACCTGGAAGCCGCCTTCTGAAGCATCGCGAATTACCTCCCATAATATACTAGACATCGCAGCAATGCCTGAAATTCTCAATGCACCGGCGTACCAATAGGTGACTTGCTGACCAAAGTACAAAAAGAGTCCGCTGGCAACTAAATTCCCTTCATATTCGGCAATAAACATTCGCAATTGTTCCGCTGGTAACGTCTCGATCGCGGCCCGAAACAAATCGATCGTGACTAGCGGGACTTTCGCATGTGCGTAGCTGGACTGGAAAAGTTGATAGCTTTGTTCGAGTTGTTCCAATGGGGCAACCTCCCGGACGATTAATCCCCGCCGCTGGCTTGAGCGGATGCCATTGCGGCACTTTGCGTCGAGTCCTTTGAATAAATAGTCATTCGAGTGATTTAGGGCGAGTTCGTAATTCAAATACCCCAGCCGTTCGTAACCACCAATTTGCAGGCTGTCATCCAGCTCCTGGCAACCATGAATGGGACGCAGTTCCGCGAACAGGGTGCGGCGTCGCATGGATTGATCGTGATTCGCAAGCAATTCGCCGATCGCCTGCCTGCCGACTTTCGAACCTTCGGAAATTGGCTCCGTATATAAAATCGCTCTTGCCGATAATGACGTGTCAAAATATTTCAAAGTGTTGATGCGAACTGATACCAACATCGCGAGGATTTGGCCAGTTTGGTCGACCGCGGCTTGGGCGTAAACTTGATGCCGAGGGGTTTGGCCAAACGCACGTTGCATGGCGGTGGTGTGAAAAATGTGCCCATGCGGGTGTGACGCGACAAAATGATCCCAGTTTGTTAGTTGCGAAGCTTGTTGAATTCGAAAAGTGGATGTCATTCGAGGACCAGAGGGGGTGTTGATCGCCTGGCGACGGCACCATTTCATTTGATTAGAGTCATTGTCTCGATCTAATCAATGAACCGCCTTAACCACATTTCAACACTCATCAGTCCCCAAAGTTCCGTGGCATGATCTCGCAAGCCAGTCTCGTGCTCACGCATAAGGCGTTCCACAAACGGCTTGTTAAATAATCCTCGCTGCTGGAATTGCGATGAGCAGAGGAGGTCTCGCATGAGTGGATTTGCCTCTTTGCGAAGCCAATGCTCGATCGGTATCGGAAATCCTTGTTTCTTTCGGTCGATGATATCTGCCGGTAAGAGTTTGCGAGCGACTTGTTTCAGCAAGTACTTGCGCGTCTTCCCCCGCAACTTGTATTGTTCGGGCACCCTCGCGGCGAACTCGACCAGGTGATGATCCAGCAGCGGGACCCGCGCCTCAAGAGAGTTCGCCATTGTCAACTTGTCGCCGCGCAATAGCAAATAATCTGGTAGCCATAGTTTGCTGTCGACATACAACATGCGGTTTAGCGGCGTCTTTGCTTGGCAGCGCTCTAGATGACTGGCGAATAAGGCTGCTGCCCCGGCTCGTAACTCTGGGCTTTGGCTATCGAGTAAGGTTTGTTTGGCATCATCAGAGAACATTGGAAACCAATTGGCGAAACGCGCGGCCTCATCCTTTCGGGTTAGGGCGCCAATCGCAATTTTTGCGCGCCTCAGACCGGGTAGCTTGCCAGTGGCAGCCCTAATTAGGTGCCCAAGTGGTGCCGGCAGTTGGGAGAAATAACCGGAGTATTGTTCTCCAGCATACCTCGCATATCCGGCAAACAACTCGTCACCACCTTCCCCGGTGAGCACCATTTTCACATGCTCGCGCGCCAACTTGGCGACCATGTGAGTGGCCACGGTCGCCTGGTCCGCAATCGGCTGGTCGAGGTGCCAGATAACATCTTCCGCGTGCTCTAGGAAGTCCGCTGCGGTGATTTTCAACGTATGGTGCTGGCAACCAAAGCGGTCGGCGACCTGTTGCGCATAAGGTAGTTCGTCCGCGAGCCCGTCTCCGCCGAAACCAACGGAGAAGGTATTTACCGGCTCGTCTAAACTCTCGGCCATCAAGGCGACAATCATGCTGGAGTCCAATCCACCGCTGAGAAAGGCCCCAAAGGGTACATCGCTTCTCAGGCGTATCCGCACGGCATCGCGTAGTTTTTCTAACAGCTGGTCGGTGTATTCCTCTTCGGAAAATAGCGAAGTTTCGGTTTGAGATGCTGCAGCGGGATAGCTGATGTCCCAGTACCGAGTGATCTCGCACCCGCTGGCATTTAATTTGATAGAGTGACCGGGTGGTAATGAGTGAATGTTTTCAAATAAAGTTTGCGGTGCGGGCACATATTTTAGTGAAAGATATTGACTGAGCCCGGTTAGATTCATCGCCGCGTTGACGTTGGGATGAGCCAGTATCGCTTTGATCTCTGAGCCAAACACAAACGTCTCGCCCGCCTGGAAATAATACAAAGGCTTAATGCCTAGTCGATCCCTGGCGATAAACAACTCCCGCTTATCGCGGTCCCAGATTGCAAACGCAAACATTCCTCGCAAACGTTCCAAGGCAGCCGCACCTAACTCCTCATACAGATGTACGATAACTTCAGTATCGCTCTCCGTTTGCAGCTGGTGTCCACGCTGTAATAATTCTCTGCGAAGTTCACGGTAGTTATAGATTTCCCCGTTGAAAACAACCGTGTAGCGACCGGTTTCATTGCTGATCGGTTGGCTGCCGTCTGATAATGCGATAATGCTCAGGCGACGCATGCCCATGGACAACTCGCGGTCATGAAGTCGTCCTTCTTCATCGGGTCCACGATGGAAAATCGCCGTTAACATTCCGCTAAGAATGTGATCGGGGTCCTCGCTCGAGGCTGTTTTATAAAAGCCGGCGATGCCGCACATAATATTGGCTAAGTAGCGTTGTGTTGTAGATGGGTAGGCTGAGCGAGGGCTTGATGATAAAGATTGAGGACTTTCTTGGCGACCGATTCAAGGTCGAGACCCCGGTCGAAGATTGCCTGACGCCCCTCGGATCGTTGGCCCACTTTTAAAACTTCGGCGAGTAAGTGGCCAAAGTTGTTGGCGTCTCGTTCACCGCATTGACAGCCGGGAACATCAAGCAACTGTTGGTGGACATCTCCGACGGGGACACCAACAATTGGCAAATCGCAGGCAAGCCCCTCTTTCACCACGTTGGGTGAGCCTTCAATTAAGGAGGTCATTGCCATTGCGTCGCAGGCGTTCATATAAAGTGAGACTTGATCGGGTGGGACATTCCAAAGTGGGATAAGGTCCAGAGGCTGGTCAAGTTGACGGGCTGCGACGTCAACGGCTGCCATGGCAAATCGATAGCCTTTCCGCGGGTTGTCAGGATTACCGGGAAATAGGACACGCAGTCGATCGGGATCAAACCCTAAATGAAGGCAAGCTTCCCGCCGGGGGCAAGGTCGAAATAACTGAGTATCGACGCCGTTGGGGATCACATTCACGTTCAGTGGTCCCAGCACCCGTGCCATCTGTTCGCTTTTAACGATAACTTCGGCAACTTGAGTTGCCAGTATTCTGTTGACACGTACCATTTGACGGCTCATCCATTCCAGTCGGCCGTCCTCGTGCTTGGGCGTCCCCAGCAGGTCGTCTCCCATGAATGACATGACAATGGGTGGACGTCGTCGTGTGAGCAGTGGGCCAAGTTTGGCAAGCCATCCGCAGTAGCCGAAATGCGCATGGATGAGATCGGCTTGTTTCGCCAATCGGCGAATGCGAGGGAGGACTTGTAGATACTTGAGCTTGGGAATTCCCGCCATATCTACCGTGTCGATTTCCAGTCCCATTTTCTCCAAAGATTCAATTTGGCGAGCGGTCGGTGCCATGCTGCCTGGTGATTCGGCGCGTGGAAGCTCTGGGCAAATCATTAAGACTCGCATGCTTGCTCCTTGTGCCCGGCGTCACGCAGCGCTGGCATTTCTCCCGATTGATATTCGCGGTGCCAAGCAGCGAACGTCAGCAGCAGCCAGATGCGATTAGCATGGTCGACGCTGCCGTCTTGATGTTCGGCGAGTATCCGCTGAACAGCCTGCGGGCGGCAAATTTCGGCTGGCAGATAACCTCCGCTCCCCAGATAGTCATGGACGAGATCCCTAAGTTCACCTCGAAACCATGCTCGCAGTGGTACGCTGAATCCCTGCTTGCCTTTTCTCAACACCGAGGCGGGTAGTTTGTCTTTTAGACACTCGCGAAGTAAGTATTTTCCTCGCCCCCCACGAATCTTATGCCGCGTCGGCACTTGCGCGGCCAATTCCACAACATGATGATCGAGCAAGGGCGAACGCACCTCCAGAGAATGTGCCATGCTCATGCGGTCAACCTTGACCAGAATATCGTCGAGCATATAACTTTTGATGTCAATCTCAGTAAGCCGGCCAATCAGATCACCGTCTGATTTCAGCAGCTGCCAAAGTGCATCGGGAAGATATTGCTCACCGAGGAAATCACACGAATTCCAAAGCTCGTCAGGCAACAACTCTCGCAACTGTGAGGTCTGCCAAACGGATGTTTTTTCCCGATAGGCCTCCCTGAATGGCAAGGCGCTGTCGCGGAATATCTTCGCGACCCTTTGTGCTTGGTAACGACGATCACTGGTAAGATGATCAGCTATCCACTGCATCCCCCGCGGAAGGATTTTGCCTCCGATTATTTGAGGCAATAACTGTCGATATCGCTTGGCGAATAGTGCCCCCCGGTAAGAAGAGTAGCCAGCAAATAATTCATCGCCCCCGTCACCGCTGAGGATGACCGTTACGTATTCTCGAGCCAACTTGGAAATATGGAAGGTGGGAATGGCTGAAGCGTCCCCAAAGGGTTCGTCGCAGTGATGCACGACCGCTCGCAACGTGGATTCAAAAGAGTTCCTCATGTCTTGCTCACTCAGACGCAAAACATGATGCTCCGTTCCGAAGTAATCGGCGACCGCTTTGGCGTCCGCAGATTCGTCCCATTCCGGGCGATCAAAACCAACCGTAAAGGTTTTCAGTGGACTGAGGCCCGCCTGGTGACAGAGCGAAACGACTCCGCTGGAGTCCAAGCCGCCACTCAAAAATACGCCCAGCGGGACTTCGCTTTCCAGGCGAACTTTAACCGCCTCCGCCAGCGTTGCGTTCAGTCTCTCTTTCCACTCCCCGAAACTCACGTTGTGTTGGGGAGCAAAGCTCAGCTCCCAATAGGGCTGTTGTCTGATCTTCCCATTTTCCAGGACCGCGTAATGCCCAGCCGGCAGGCGTTCCACGTGTTGGTAGATGGTGGCGGGTTGGCTGATGTAAGCAAATTGAAAGAATTGTCCCACCTTGCGGTAGTCAGGCGTGGCCAATTGGCGATCTGCGGCAATCAACGATTTTATCTCTGAAGCGAAGTAGGTAGTTGCTCCCCGCTGCGCTAGGAATAGTGGCTTCTTACCCAATCGATCGCGAGCGACCAACACTTTGTTTTCTTTCTGGTCCCATATCGCCAGCGCGAACATACCTCTCAATCGGCTCAAGAAAGTCTCACCATATTCTTCATAGAGGTGAACAATGACTTCTGTATCGGAGCCCGTCGTAAATTGATGGCCGAGTGCGACTAAATCTGCTCTCAAGTCGTGGTGGTTATAGATCTCACCATTGCAAACGACATGAATGTCTTTTGTCTCATTGCTGATCGGTTGATGCCCTCCCTGAACATCGATGATGCTCAAACGTCGCATCCCGATTCCCGTTCCCGCGCCGCAACATACGCCCGCATCATCGGGCCCGCGATGAATGATGGCGGTGGTCATTCGTCGCAGGGTAGATTCGGTTGTATCCCGATTTGTCGGAGCTGTCGCGACGCCTACTATTCCGCACATGGGTGCATACCTTTCGCCGCGGCATAAACTTGGACTGTTGCCTGGGCCACGCGACTGGGGCTCGCCTGCTCGGTCAAATAGCGTTTTCCGGCTTGCCCCATCGCGCCCATTCGCTCGGGATTTTTTAACAAACTGACGATCGCGGAGGCTAGTGCCGGTGGATCTCTCGGTGGGACCAGCAAGCCTGTTTTCTGATCGATTACGCACTCCGATAATGCGCCGACGTCGGTCGCTACCACTGGTTTGCTATGGTTGTATGCCACAGGAACCACGCCACTCTGCGTTGCTTCGTGATAGGGTAGCACAACTAAGGTTGCTGCTCGGAAAAAGCAATCTCGCTCTTCGTCGCTGATCCAACGATGATGGACCTCAAAGCGATCCCGATGAGTCATCAGCCGTTCATACTTGGAAAAGTCGTCACCCGCTCCGGCGATAACGATTTTTACATCGGGAATCTCGGCGGTAATCAGTGGTTCCGCCATGATTAACGTCTCCAGCCCCTTGTAATCCCAAATGCGCCCAAAGAAGAGCACGGTATTTGTGGAACCTGCTAAGGTGATATTCGATGCTTTGTTGACTTCAGCACCAATCTGCAGCCCCATGGCGACGTGAGGAATGACATGAATATTCTCTGCCGGATGACCGAATAGCCTTTCCACATCTGTTGCCAAACTTTGGCCATGCACGATGACGCGATTCGCTCGACGAAAGCCAAAGTCCATTACCCATTGGGGTGTTTTCTGGGAATCCCGATCGCCGGCGTGATGTCTTGGGTCGTGGATTGTCAGCACTAGGGGGTATTTTTTTCGAAGTGTGGGGATCGCAAAGTTGAACCACAAATGGCCTTGTTGTAGATGGACCACATCGGGAGTAAAGTCCTCGATTGTGCGCATCAAATTTCGAATAGAACGCCACTGTCGCAATGGTTGCCGCATTCTTGGTTTTTCGAAGAGTGCGAGTTCAAGTTTTTCTGAAATCGGATAATCTTCCGAGCTGCTGTTGGGCATCAACAACAGGACTTGGTGATCTTCAGCGAGGGCGTTTGCATGAAGAATGCTGTATTCCTCGAAATCATAAGTAATCCAAGCAATTTTCATGTGCCAATCCTTTTAGCTAGTGATCGCATCAAAGGGGGCGGCGCTGGCTTGGTGAATCGATGAATTTTGGCTTGCTGGTTTGTGGTCGTCGTGAGGCCGCTGGGCCAGCTCGTGCAAGCGGAGCCAGTCGACAGTTAATTGCAAGCCACGGGCTAAGTCGAATTCCGATTGATAACCGATGGTTTGTTGTATTTTGCCGTCGTCATAAACTGCCGACCTGACGAACAAGTCATTAATTTCAGCGGATGATGGTGTCGCATCAAGTTCCCCTTTCAAACGCTTCATCATGCGACTGGCCACGCCACCACGAAGATATATTTCCATCAGTTGATCTTCGAAACGTGACTTGATGGCTGAGGTGATCCCACCCACCACACCCAATACGCGAGTTCTCAGGCGGGCTCGCGTCGCGGAAACCTGTTGCAACGGAGGTAAACCTAATTGAGCGTTGAATGCTTGGAAATATTCGTTCCATGTTGGGGGCTGTGAACCATTGACATTAAAGGTTTCCCCTCGCGCCGCATCCGACTCGAGGGATCGCAATATTGCTTGAATCAAATCGTCGACGTAAACAAGGTTTGCCCTGCCCTCCCCTGGCTCTCCAAAAAGTCCCCCTTTTCCCGATTGCAAACGTTGCGCGACGTCGATTGACCAAGACGCACTGAAGGGTCCATAAATTAGCGAGGGCCGAAGGATGGTGGGCAGCAGGCCTCTTTCGTGGAAGGAGCGACAAACTTGCTCGGCCTCCAGTTTTGCATCGCCGTAGGCCCTGCCGCTGGCGGCCAGTGTTAACTGCTCTGACACCAAGCCCTGCTGGTCAGGACCGTATACTTCCGCAGAGCTGAGATAGACAAAATCTTGGATTTCATGTTGAACAGCAGCTTCTAAAAGATTTTGCGTCCCGGTAACAATCGTGTCGCGGTCGTCAGTGTAAGCGCAATGGACAATCGCCTCGACGTTGGCGACTGCCCTTTCAACTTGCCCTTTGTCCATGATGTCACAAAGCACAATCTCGATTGGATGGCGGGCAATGCGAGCCGCGCGGCTCCAGTTGCGAATCGTGGCGACTGGCTCGCCCCAGCCGCTCAAGTGCATGAATTCCGTCAAACGTCCACCCAGGAAACCGGATGCCCCGGTTACCAAAATTCTTCGCTTGCGCGCCGGAGAAACCGCGTGGAAATTTCCTTTTTGCGAGGCAGGAGGTGATAGATGCGTATTCCAGCTCATTTGATATGGCTGGAAACCTTCATAGGCTTGGGACATCAAATCGATCACGGGGAGGGTGCTTTCCCCAGTGATCATTGGTTTTTCTTCGCCCCGAATGACTGCGACAAAATTCTCCAGACATGGTTTGGCAAAATCTAGGTATTTAAGTTTGTTGCTACCACATTTAATACGCTGTCGCTTACCTGATTTAAACTGAATGGTGAACTCATCCCAGTCCTCGGTTGCCGCATCAATACTGCCTAGTGATCCCTCGATCTGGAAACGGTTGCTGAGTGGTCCCAGGCGACTGACTTTTAATTCGATCTGACAGGCTTGATGTTGCAACTTGATGGTTGCCAACGCTTCCGGCCCTCCGGTGGCGTCATAATTCGCACTGACTAGTTCGGGGGTTGCGTCCAGCCAGTAGCAAATCGTGTCAACGAGATGCACCCCCGTGTCGGACCAGGCTCCTTTAGCGCCTGGCTGGAAGTGATGCGGGGAGGCGGCTGGCCAGTCGAATTCGATTCCGTCGTGATAAACAATTGAGCGTAATTCACCCAGCACACCACTGGCGATCACGCTGCGGAGTCGTTGATAGGTTGGGAAAAAACGACGCGTTTGATTCACAGCTAAGTGAGTGCCGTGCTCTTTTGCCAGTTCTACGAGGGTTGCGGCTTCAGGTAGCGATTCGGTGAGGGGCTTTTCGCAGAGGACATGCACACCGTTGGTGAGAAAGAACTTGCTCATCTCGAAGTGCATTGATGGTGGCGAAGCAATCACGACACCGTCAACTTTGCCGATTAACTCCCGGTAATCTTTCACGGTACCGCTGGCGGCAAAGCGAGTTTTGAGCGTCTGGGCTCGATCTGTATTGGTGTCCGCTAAACAGATCCCCGTCGTGGTTGCTGGATTGGCTGCCAAGGCTGGCAAATGAAACAATTCGGCTATCGCGCCACAGCCGACCACGCCAATGCGGATAGGTTGTTGGGACGAACGGCTCATGTGGTTGCTCGGGTGAAAAGGAAACTGCGTATTTCTTGCAGATCGGTACTGCGAACCGCTTGCACGATAAACAATAGGCCGATGTAGCTCAGCAAGGCCGGCAACAAGATCAACGGCCAGGACCAATCGTGAAGACTGTGGACGACAAAGCCCATACCGAGAGAGGCAACTAGTACCTTCATCATAGTCACGCTTACTCTCCAGCAAAGTTCTTTTGACATGGAGAAGAGCATATAGAAGATTGTGGCGACGAAACCCGCCAGAACGGTGCCCAAGGCTGCTCCGCTCGCTCCAAATCGATCGATCAAAAGATAGGTGGCAACGCCGTTAAATAGCAAACTAATGCCGGCAACGATTGCCGAGCGTGATTGTTTTCCTTGGGCGAATAGCGCGTGGCTCAGAAAAGGATTGAGGAATTCAACCAACAGGACCCAAATTAAAATCCTTACAACCGGCACGGCAGCGGAAAAAGATTCATCATAAAGGATGGCAACGATTCTATCGGCCATGACGGTAATACCGATAATTGCCGGTAGGGCCAAAAGACACATCACCCGGACAGCTTGCTGAAACAATCGGTCAAAGGCAGTTCGGGATTTGGAGTGCATCCGCAACATAATTGGAAACACTGCGGTGGTAAAACTCTTGGCAACGACACTTCCCAAGCGAATGAACTTCCAGGCGGCGCTGTAGAGACCGGTCGCGACTTCTCCGCCCAGCCAGGAAAGTAAGATAATGTCTAAGCTCTGATAGATGGTTGCCAGCCAATTTTCCGTGGCGAAAATTCGCCAACGTAACGCCATACGTCGGGTTGCGGCAAGATTAAAGTGGTAATGGATGGTGGTGATCTTGCGAACGCAACCCCAGTAGAAAATGACTTGGACGGCTCGGGAAAGTACTAGAATCCACATCAGTTCGATAATCCCACCTCCCATGCTGATGGTGGCAAAGCTTAGCACCAGCCGAAATAGGCTTTCGACAAACGTCCCCAGGGCAATGAACTCCGCTCGCTCGCGAGCAACCAAGATGGCCTCGAAGAGGGCCGCGATGGCTGCCGGGAAAAGAGCGAGGCAAGTCACCATGCTGGCCTGGATTGTGTCGGCTGAATAGGAAAACAAATAGCCCAACAGCAGCAAAACCAGGGGAGCCAATAGGCATAACACGCTCACGATCGTGACGCTGGCGGTTAACAGTGTGGGCAGTCGTTTGGGCCAGCGAGATACATCCCGAGTCAAAAGGATTGCTGCCGCCGTGCTCGTCAAGCTGAGGAATAATTCGAAGTAATGGGTGGCGATGGCAAATTGGCCAAAGGTTGCCACGCCGACCGTTTTGGCCAAGTAGAGCACAAAGGCAAAACTGGCGACCATCCGGATCAACGTTCCGGATAGTAACATCAAAGCGTTCTTAGATGTGCGAATTGCGTTGTTAGGCGGCATGAGTTGGAACTCCCGCCACGTCATGCTTGCGAGTCTTCGGTAGTTTGGAGAGCCGGTAGGCCGCACCGCCGATGCCGATGATTAGCCAGAGAATCTGAACCTGCGTGCGCGAATTGAAAATATCGACCAACATGTGAACCATATGGCCCGCGATGGCTCCCGCGATCGCCAAACCGATCGGCGCCAGCCAGCGATCGCGTCGTAGCCAAGTAGCGAGACCATAGCGGAACCCAGTGCCCAGCACGGCGAGAAAAGCCAACACGCCAAAGAGTCCGGTTTCAATCCAAACGACTAAGTATTTACAGTGAATCGTATAATACCATTCGGAGCGGAATTCACTCGAGTTGGCCACCTCTTCGCAAGCAAGGTGGCAATTCCCGGCGCCGTAGCCCAAAATGGGATTTGAGCTGATTGTTTGAAAGGCGATGCGAGACAAGTGCTTGCGCGAAACTGCGGAGTCGCCATCATCGCCGTAAACTCGTTGCTCCAAGACCTTCGCGAAAGGAACGACGCTGATCAGCACTGCCGCGAAGGTGGCGGCCAATGTCCAACGTGGCAGCCAACCACGAACTAGCATGCCACCCCCAATTACGAGAGAACCGAGGGCAGCGGTGAGTATGGCGCCGCGTGTTTGGGTAATCAAAATTGCCAGCATCCCAATCGCTGATCCGCTGGCCGCTAACCACCAGTGCAAACGACGACGTACCACCAGCGTTAACACGGCAGAGGGTAGCAAGAAGATTGCCAAAACGCTGCCGCAGAGCACAGCCGAATGCATTGTGCCCGCCGGTCTGCCGTCGTCCCAGACGCTGAAATTGAGTGGCCCGAGGCCAAATTCCTGCCCATGCGCTGAGGGGCCCAAGGCAAATAGACCGAAAACGATCAACGACTGAGTAACCATCGTGCCCATGGCAACCCAGATCACAAATAGCAGATCGCGATAGCAGGCTATCCGGTTTGCGACGTAGAAAAAGATGGCGTACGCCTGCAAAAGTAAGATTAGGTCAAAGAGGGCAAGAATGGGCACCGTCGCCGCCAAAGCGCTGAGTGCAACGAGCGTGATGTAGACAATCATCGGCAGCCCAAACAGAGGCTTTGTGAGTCTACGGCGGCGGCTTACCGCGGCGCTGGTGAACCAAATCAGATAGAGATAGGCGAAACAGATCGTGGTCATTGAAATGTTGATACCACCGACTGCCCCCAGCATCGCGTCTTGCTCTCGAAACATCAAATATGTATCGATCTGCAACGGGATTTCAAAAATGCCGATGGCCAAGAATATACGTTCATGCCACCGCAGAGCATGCTGAGCGGTCAGACTTGAATTGCCCGACGCGAGAGAAACTGCAGCCAGCGAGTTTAGAAACATCGACGGTTTAGGAGAGGAGAAGCCGAGATACGACTCGAGGCAGATGATTGCGGGTCTTATTTAGGATCACGCCGGTTACCTTCGCTCCATGCTCCTCCAGACGACGCATGATTCGTTCGGCCTGTGCGCACTCCGTGGTCTCGGCTTCGATGACGACGATTAGATAATCTAACTGCTTGGCGAGCATGATAGATTGCTCCGCTCGATTGGCTGCCGGTAGATCAAAGATTAATAAATCTAATTCACCGCCAAACTCGATGAGCGCTTCGGCAACCGCAGCCGGGTTCTGGGTTAGGGAACTTAGGCCCCGCGAAAGCGAGCTGCAGATCAATCCCAGTTGCCGCTGGCCGTCATGCTGCAGGCAGTCATCCGGGGATGCTTTGCCAGCCAGCAATTCCGCTAGCCCCGGTGCCTCGTGCAGGCCAAAGGTTTCCGAAGTCGTGCGGCGTTTTCCATCGGCATCGATGAGTGTCGTTTTCAGGCCAGCATCTTCGCTCGCCGTCAGTGCTAAGGCTGCCGCTATGGCGCTGGCCCCGCAACCGTCATGAATTCCCAACAATCCCATGCTCAGACCGCGAACTTGATTCGGGAAATGACTCGATTTCGAGAGCATGACGTCGGCCAGAATGCCACGACAAATCTCTCCGATCGGAGAGCTTGTGTCAAACGAGCGGATGTTGCTCGGAGAGGAGAGCAGCGAGCTGTTTGGGATCGTCGCGATAATCGGCTTGCTCAATCCTGCCAAAAGATGGTCTGGTCGGCGGATCGTCGTCGCGCTTAGTTCGCGCACAAATGCCAACGCAAAGCCGCCAAACAGGCCGAGCATTGTAAAGCCAGCCAACAGCAGCTTTTTGTTCGGGCTAAAAGCACGCTCGATTAATGAAGCTGACTGGAAGACTGCCACGTTGGAGATCTGGTTTGTCTGCAACTCATCAATCACACGAGCTTCCTCTTGCTTGTCGCGGAGAAGTCTGAGACTGCTTTCGGCGAGGGCAATCTCGCGGTCAAGTTCACTGATCTTCAACTCAAATTCCAGTAGCTTGTCGATTTGCACCTGCGTTTCTAAACGCTGGCGTTCACGTTCATTGATCAGCGATAGCAGACCGACCACGGACGTTTGTTTGCGCTGCATTTCCTCCAACAGACGAACGCGGGCTGGGTTCGGAGTCATGCTTTGGTTTTCTCGTTCGCTCTCCACCTTGGCTAGTATCGCTTGGGCACCCTCGAGTTGTTCTCGCACCTGGTTTAATTTCGGATGGCTGTCGTTGTATTTGGCAGCTAGCTGACGTTCCTGCATTTCAAGTTCATACAGGCGGTTTCGCATGGAACTCCAGGTAGCATCGATTTGTTGCTGCTTGGTGGCGACAATCTCCTCTGCGGTCGTATTCGTCTTTTCCAGAATGTCCTCAATTTCGGCTTCGTACTGCTCGAGTGACGAGCGGGCGACGAGCAGGTCGCGATCAATCTCCGCAATCTGGGCGGTCAAAGCGGATTGTTTTGAGCTGATCGAAGCAATTTTTTGATCTTGCAGCATCGTGCTGCGGCGATCGGCCAAAGTGTTCAGCAGCTTTTCAGCTTCATCGGCTTGTTGCAGAAAGAAGTCCTGTGAGCCCTTCGTCGCCGAGACGCGGACATGCTCTCTCAGAAATAACTCTGTTAACGATTCGACGATCGCTTGAGCCAATTGAGGCGATTTGGTTTCCGCGCGAATGCCCACCACGGTGGACTTCTTGGGAGAAGCTACCCGCAGGTTGTCCTGCAGGGTAAGTACGGCTAGCTCCTGATCGCTGATGTCGTCTTTGATGCCAGCCGCCAACAACACACTGTGTAAGGTATCGGAAACAAAACGTTTGAAGTTGTTCGTTGCCGCTTTGAACGCGGAGGGTGGTGTGGTGTCATCGCTGGGGAGGTAGCCGTCGAGAATCGCGTCGACGCCGATTTGAGAAACCACCTGCTCGGCCAATTGGCGGCTGCCCAGCACTTCTAGTACCGAATTGACTTCCTCTTCCTGGGTCTTCTGCAGCATTAATGTTTGGCTAGTCGTGGCCGTTGGATCCAGAGAGACACTTTCGCGTCCGACTCGAATCAACAGCTTGGCTTCCGAGTAATACTTGCGTGGCCAAACCAGGATCGCCATCCAACCCAAAACGATTGACAACAACAGGCAAACAATTATCAGCCGTTTGTGCACAAACGGAATTTCCAGGTAGGCCGCCAAGTTGAATCCAACACGTTCCTCATCCATACCCGTCTCACGCTGAACCGGAGTCGTAACGCCGGCAGCCTGCGTCTGCACGAGCGTACGCGGAGCCGGTTTGTCCCGGCGCGAGATTCTGCCGGTTGCCAACCAAGACTCTTCGAACTCTGGTTCGTCTTCTGGATGATTCGTGTTCGGGGGTGTCATGGACCAACCGTGGCTTGGCACTCAAACGCTCGGATCGCGTCACCGATTCGCTCAACGTGCTGACGAGTCATTTCGGGATACATTGGTAGGGAAACGATTTCTCCAGCCAATTGTGTACAGACGGGTAGCCCTGCCGGTCGGCAGGTGGAATCTTGAAAAGGTTGCGCTGTCGACAGTGGGTTCGGATAGTGAATGCCGGCGTAAATTTTCTGCTCGGCCAAATATTCTATCAACTGGTCGCGTCGCGGATGGCGAATGACGAACAAGTGGTAGACGTGGCGAACATCGTCACGTTCGACAGGCAACTGGATGTCTTCGGCGTCGGCCAATACCTCACGATACCAAGCGGCAATTTGCCGCCGCTGCTCCGTCCAACGTTCAATATATTGCATCTTGGTCAGCAGCACACAAGCTTGCAGCGTGTCAAGTCGGCAATTGTATGCCAGTTGGTCGTGGCGATTCTTAACTTTTTGCCCGTAATTCCTTAAAAGATTCAATTTTTCGGCCAATTCTGGGCAGGACGTTGTTGCCGCGCCCCCATCACCAAAAGCGCCCAAATTCTTGCCAGGGTAAAAGCTGAAGCAACCAACGTCACCAAACGAGCCGCAGCGTTGGCCAGCGATTTCCGCCCCATGCGCCTGGGCGGCATCTTCGATGACTTTTAATTGATGGCGTTCGGCAATTTCACAGATCTCGCGCATCCGGGCCGGTTGACCATACAGGTGAACAGGAATAATGGCCTTAGTTCGCTCGGTGATTGCCGCTTCAATCAATTCGATATCGATGTTGAAATCAAGCGGACTGATATCGACGAACACTGGAGTCGCGCCCGTGTAGGCGATTGCAAATGGGGTCGCGGCAAACGAGTTGCCGGCAGTGATGACCTCATCGCCGGTGCCAATTTCCAAGGCCCGCAAGGCAAGATGCAAGGCTTCGGTGCCGTTTGCTAGCCCAGAGCAATAAGGAACCTGACAATACGCGGCAAACGCGGTTTCAAATTCCTGCACTTCCTTGCCGAGAATATAACGGCCCGCGTCGATCACATCCGCCATTCTGGCCAGCACTTCGTCGCGAATGGATTGAGACTGGGTTGCTAAATCCACCAACGGTATCGATTCGTAATCCATGGAGAAATTCTTGCTGGAGAAATTCTCGCTTGTTGAAGCGAGGGACAAAGAAGACGGAGGTCAAATGAACTAGGGACTATGTTTCTGTGGGACGAGAGCTCGACCGTTTGTCAATGCTCTAGCGTCTGAGTCTCAGTTGCCAGGGCGGTTGTCAAACGTGCCGTTCGTTGCCGACAGTCTTCACCGCAGTGTGTGCAAGTTGCTTGTTGAAAGCTGCCCGTCAATCGTTGGCCGCAAACGCAGACGTCAGCGGTGTGCTTGGCGGGCGAGCCTATGACTAACGCAAATGGAGCAACATCTCGAGTCACCACTGCCCCGGCCGCGATCATGCTGTAGGCGCCTAATGTTATCCCGGGACAGATGATGGCGCCGGCACCAATCGCACAGCCTCGCCGGACAACTGTTTTACAAAGCCAATTCTCGGGGCTCGCGTACCGGTTTAATACCTCCGGCATCCGCGGCGATCGGGGCTGTCGATCGTTCGTGAAAGTCACTCGCGGGCCTATAAAACAATCATCCTCAATTGTGACGCCGTCCCAAATACAGACCTGATTCTTGATCGTGACGTTATCACCGATGATCGCGCCACCTTCAATAAACGCGTGGTCACCAACGTTGACGTTGGCTCCCAAGCGAGCACCAGCCATGACGTGCGCGAACGCCCATATCCGAGTGTTAACGCCAACTTGATCGGACTCGACCAGCGACAACGGATGATGTGCCATAGAAAAACTTGAGGTATCTCGCCTGGAAACTTATTAAACGTCCGCGGTGGCCTGTAATTCTACCGGGCGACCATTGTTCATCAGCGATTCATGGGCTGCTTCCAAAACCTCGACCACTTGTAGACCATTCTGGCCATCGGTGGTGGGAGTTGCTCCTTCCTGGATACAACGAATGAAATCAGCACACTCTGCCTTCAACGGTTCTTTTTCTTGCACGTACGGGCTGTAACTTCCGCCGTACCGATAGGAAAACTGAAATTCAGCATAATCAGTGGATGGCAAAGGAGCCGATATCCCTTTGTCATAGATTTTGATTTTTTCCTGATCGAGGTCGTCATAAACGGCCATTTTCCTATCACCGACAATCGTCAGCACGCGTTCCTTCCGCGGATCGAGCCAGCTTACGTGAATCATGCCCATTTTGTTGCCAGCGAATTGGAGCGATAGATTGCAAACATCATGGACTCCCTGGTTTAGGTGAGCCAACCCGGTGCAGCTTACTCGCTGCGGCACGCTGTTGTGCAAGTAGATCATCATCGAAATGTCATGTGGCGCTAGGTCATAAAGGGCGCTGACGTCGCGCCTGACTGGCCCTAAGTTCAATCGACGACTGCTGATGTAATTGATGTTGCCCAACTCGCCATCGTCGACTAACTCACGCAGTTTCAAAACGGGTGCGGAGTGCAAAAAGACGTGACCGACAAATAGTGTCCGCTGCTGGATGCGGGCTAATTCGATCAGTTGGCGAGACTGCTCGACCGTGTGGGCTAGCGGTTTCTCCACGAAGACGTGCAGACCATTCTCCAACGCGGCGGCGGCCAATTCGAAGTGCGACTTTGTCGGCGTCGCGATCACCACTGCGTCAACGATATCACGTTCGAGCAATGCTTGGTAATTTTCGATTGGATATACGCCTGGATACCTGTCTTTTATTCTCAGCAATTGGTCGTAGCTCTGGTCACAGACTGCCGTGACTTTGCAACCGCCCAATTCCGAAAAGCAGCGAACCAAGTTGGGGCCCCAGTATCCGAGGCCGACGACACCAACGCGAATCATGTTGAAACTCTGAGAAGAACGGTGCGAAACGGAATTCAATAAAGGCAAGCTAGTTGTTCTGTCCGGAAAGCAGCAGGCGAACCGTTTTCACTAAAATCCAAGCATCCAGTTTGATTGAGCGTTTTTGAATGTATTTCAAGTCCAGCTCAACCATCTCGTCGAAACTCAGCTCGTTTTTGCCGCTGACTTGCCACAGCCCGGTGATGCCCGGCAGCACTTCAAATCGGTGTCGCTGCCACGGCGGATAGTCCTCCCAACTTAAAACGTCCGGTCGCGGACCAATCAGGCTCATGTCTCCCCGAATCACGTTGAGCAGTTGGGGCAGCTCATCGAGGGAGTGGGCGCGAAGGAAATGCCCACCCGGAATCAAGCGATTTCGATATTGGGGCTTCGCCGCAGCTTTTTGTGAACCAACTAAATCGGCCACGTAGGCGCGATGCTCCGAATCTGTCTGCTGGGGTTGCCGGGGGTGCATTGTGCGAAATTTAAAAATAACGAAATCATCACCCATGCTCCCGACCCGCGATTGCTTGAATAAAGCGGGCCCTGGTGACACCAGGCGAACAAAGATTGTGATCGCGAAGAGGAATGGTGATATTATGGTTAGTAGTGTTGTTGCGACTACTATGTCGAAGCAACGTTTCCAAAACGGGGTGCTTCGCCAAACCAAAGACGCCTCCTCGGTGGAGTAGGTCTTCGCATTAGCAACCTCAATAAGTCCAGACTCTCTCGGCTTTGGCCTGGCCGTAAGCGTTGCCTGATCGCAATCTCGCAAATGCAAATTCATCGAATTCTGTGGAGAACGGTGGGGGAAGTCTCTAATGGAGAAGAGACCCGCAACGAGGGTCAACGCTAAACTGCTTCGAATTCAGCCTATTGAAAAAATCTTGGCAGCGGCAGGGAGCGATCGTTGTCCGCGGCTCATTATAAGTCAGGATTTCAAAAGTGCTAGAAAGCTGGGCGTTAAACTCCGCTGAATCTTCCTAGCTTCTCGCGTTTCGTACTTTGTGTTTCGGTTGCAGTTCCCCCCAGTTGTGTGATCTTCGATTTGCGTTGTCGCTTTATGGGGATACCTGGGGTTACAATATGAGTAAATCTCCCGTGCGTTTGCACGAGGGGGCTCTTATCTTTTTCTGGCGGACAATGATGGCTGGTCTCTTTAAGAAACGGTCCTTGGCTGTTTGCATGGCGGTTCATTCTCATCGCAGCTGTTGGGTTTGGGTCACTATAGCCTTGGGGGGAGTGTCTGCCATTTTGCTGGGTGGCGTTTGGTGGTGGATGGGCCAGCGACCGGAAGCAAGTGCTCTACCGAAGGGCCGGCTCGCTGGCCCGGTGGGAAATCAGACGCTTGAGGAGAACTGGTTTGAGAGTGACAGTGCTTCGTTAGTCCTTTCCCGCAACCCAGGTTTTGTGGGGCCGGGGGCGTGTCAAGCATGTCACGCGGAAAATTACGCGGCAGCGAGCCAGAGTCGCCATTTCCTCGCTTGCCGCCCTGTGCAACCGGAAGACATGCCGAGGGCCTTCGCATTGGCGGGTGACGTTGCCGATCAGGCAGAGCCGTTGAAGTCCGTTTTCCAGACTCGGCATGCGGGACTGAGATTTGAAATGCGGCGTGAAAACGACCAGTATTGGATGGATACCTTCCAGCGGGCCGAGGGGGGGGCAGAACCAAAGTCGCCGGAGCACAGTTCACGCCTCGACCTAGTGCTGGGTTCCGGTGGTAAATTTGATGATGTCTTTCTCAGCTGGCGTGATGATGGTTGGATGTATGAATTGCCGATGGCTTGGCTATATCCCAGTCAGCAGTGGGCTGCTAGTCACTTCGATCCAAACTCAGGCGGCGATCACTCGAGGCCGCTGACCGTTCGCTGCTTGGAGTGTCACAACACATGGGTCAATCACGTGGTGGGGAGTGCGAACCAATATCAACGCGAGGGGGCAATTTTGGGGGTAACTTGTGAATCATGTCACGGGCCTGGGGCCGCACATGTGGCGGCACATCAGGATACATCGCAAACGGTGGATTCTCAGCGTATCGTGCATCCCGGCAAATTGGATCGAGAGGGGCTGATCGAGGTATGCAGCCAATGCCATAGTAATACGATGAAGCGGCGGAAGCTGGCCTTCAGTCATCGCCCTGGTCAGCCTCTGGGAGAGTCTTTTCTGGCCTTAACAACTGAACATCACGAAGATGATCATGTTGCCAATCAGACGAAGTTTATGCGGCGCAGCAAGTGTTTCCAACAACACGAATCGATGACCTGCATCACTTGTCATGACCCTCATCATCAACCCACGGCACCGTTGTCAGCTCGGGAGGCATGTTTTCAATGCCATCAATCGACTGATTGCAATGACCGAGACAATTTGCCTGATCCCGTGAAGGATCTTTGCATTGATTGTCACATGCCTCCTTACATAAAAATCAACGTCAATTTTCAGACTGAAGAAGATAGTTTTGTGACTCCGATTCGTCGTTGGCAGCACGAAATTGCTATCTATCCAGTTGCCCGCAAAGAGGTCCTGCGAGATTGGTATGCTAGCCAGCCTGACGCTGCTTCCCAAAAGCAAGCTGAGCAGCTTACCGACGCTTTGATTGAGCACCACCTTGCCGAGGCCGAGGTGTGTCGTCAGCAACATCGATTGTTAGGTGCGATCGCCGCCTGTCGAGAGGCTGTTCGTATTGATGATCGAGCGGAAGTGCGAGAGGCCTTGCGGCAGGCGGTGGCCGACCAAGTTGCTCTTGAGGATTTGCGAGTTCAAGCAAATTTGATGTTGTCTCAGCGAAGGTTTGCAGAAGTCGTGAAGGTGCTCAGGCAGGTAATCGCAATCAAACCAGATGACGCTGTGGCTCACGGGCGACTCGGCACGGCTTTGGCAGAACTGGGTGATTTGGCGGCCGCCCGTCAGCACTGGCAACAAGTCGAGAAGCATGACCCTAATGATGCTTATGGACTCGGCATGTTGGCTTGGATTGCTATGCGGGAACAGCGGTTTGCTGAAGCCCAATCGTTGTATGAACAGTTGTTAGAGATTGAGCCTTATGAGGCAAAAATCTATTATCATTTGGGGCTATTGGCCGCCTATCAAGGTGATTACCGGGAAACAATCAATAGGCTGCGGAGAGCCTTGGAGATTGAGCCCTTACATGTCGGTGCAATCGATGCCATGATCGCTGCCCTCCGTAAAACGGGTAGAGCCGAGGAGGCTGTCTCATATGCGACGCTCGCCGTTGAGCTCAGCGGCAAGCAGAATTTGGATAGTTGGATGGTATTGGCGGAATCGAGCGCGGAAGCGAACGATTTTGCCCGAGCCCAGGCAGCCGCCGGCAAAGCCCGCGTCATCGCTCTGCAGGCTGCCCCGCAACTTGTTGACAGAATTGACCGACAGCTTGCTGCCTACCAAACTGAGGCGGCAGATAAGCGCGGCGATTAACTCCCCACTGCCGACGATTATGAAGAACACAAGTATGAAGAATACAACGAGTTCGTTTGGGCATCGTCGGAAAATTTGCTAGAACCTTAGCGATGCAGAAAGTCCTCACCGAATTCCCAAGCAAGCCGCCAACTTTCCCGGAACAGTCCGATGCCAGGTAATTCCGCAAGTGCTGACCAGTGCGATGGCTCCGACGTGACGATGTGGATTCGTTCATTGGAGACCGGAGATTCTGAAGCTGCAGCGAAGCTCTGGGGATACTGTTTTCCCCGTTTGTTGAGTTACTCGCGAGGAAAGTTGCCAGCCGGTTTGCGGCGCGTCCTGGATGAGGAAGACGTGGCATTGAGCGCGTTCAAAAGCTTTTGCTTTGGTGCCGCCAAAGGGTCTCTGGGGAAAATTGAGGGGCGAGACGAATTGTGGAAATTGTTGTATTGCATCACCGCGCGAAAAGCCACCGGCGAGATTCGTCGAGAGACGCGGCAGAAACGGGGAGGCGGTAAGGTTAGCGGTGAATCGGTGTTCATTTCATCAGATAGTGATGGGGTGTCCAGCGGCTTGCATAATTTCCCCTCCGCCGAACCGTCTCCAGCTGAACTGGTTGATTTCACAAATCAGTGTGAAAAACTGTTTGATATTTTGGACGATGACGTGTTGCGGGCAATCGCGATACTTCGCGTCGAGGGCTACGCGGTCGAGGAGATTGCGGCGCGGGTGGGGTGCGCGCGGCGCTCGGTGGAGCGTCGCTTGAATTTGATTCGCACCATCTGGACCCGAGAACTGGACAACTCTTCTTGAACTCATCTTGAATCCGTCCAACCAATAAATCCTCGGCAAAATTTTGGCGGTCGCCAGGCCTTTTTGGCGACGGCAGGTTAGTAGCGTTATCACTTCCCGTAAACAGCAGAGAAATTTGGCTAACGCCATCATTGCCAACGGTTTCCGGGGATTTTTTTCGGGGTCCGGCTGAGCGTGGAAATCAATCGCCGAATTGCTTTGTTCGCTGGCGAAGACTCATCAGTTAAGGAACTACTGCTATGGCTCCGACGGTCGCGGCAACATCATTGTCTATCGCTGAATTGCGTCGGATCGAGGAACTATGCACGCGCTACGAGCATCCTCAGGTCACGGCTGATCGTGATATTGCCGGCTTGGCGGCGACGGCAAAGACACCAGCCGAACGCCACAGGTTACTGCTGGAAATTATTGGCTTGGATGTTGAGTTGCGGCGGGACCGGAAAGAACAACCTTCGCCTTCCGATTACCAAAGTGTGCTTCAGGGAGATGATCTGAAAGCTGTCGACGAAGTCTTCGGCAATCTTCCATCGCAATCAGATAACTCGGCGTGCCGGTCCGCACGCTATCAATTTATTGATCAGGTGGGACGGGGTGGCATTGGCGAAATATGGCGAGTGTTCGACAGTCATGCACAGCGATCTCTTGCGATCAAACTCCTGCGGGCGCCTTTTCGGGATCAAAACGCGGCGATCGAACGGTTGCGACGAGAAGCTTTACTGACCGGCAGTTTGCAACATCCTGGCATTCCTCCGATATATGAGCACGGTCAGCTTGATAACGGTGAATTTTACTTCTCGATGAAGCTCGTGCAGGGTGAGACCTTGGAGGAACTTTTAAGTTCTCAGCGAGAGGGAAATTACGATACGATTGAGGCACTTGGGTGGTTCGAGCAGGTTGCCCAAGCGATTGCATTTGCCCATGCCTTGAAGCTCGTGCATCGTGATCTAAAACCACACAACATTATGATCGGTCGCTTCGGTGAGGTCCAAGTAATGGACTGGGGAATGGCAAAGCGTCTCGATCAGACGCAGGAGCTCGGATCACTCATTGGTCCGCAAGACACTGTCAATTTCAGCGTCAGTGAGACTCCGCA
>CAZHTX010000029.1:9951-23305 GCA_964535475.1 uncultured Pirellulaceae bacterium | reverse complement strand
CCGCAGTTAGCGGTTTTGGCGCTAGCCACCGTTTGTTGCGCGCGAATCGTTCGGTTCAAAGCGAGAACCGCGGCTAGCGCCATTGCGGCTAACGGGAACCGCGGTGATTACTTTCCGTTAGCGCCCGCCACACAGATGTTGCGATTGGGGTAAAGGCCGCGAGCGATAGCTCTCCAGAATATTGCAGATGTCGCGGACGGCACCATCGAGGTCGTGATTGATCACCTCGTGTTGATAGTAGGCGATTGCCTGCATCTCTTGGCGGGCTACTTCCAGCCGCCGGAGAATTGCTTCTTCGCTTTCCGTGCCCCGGTTGCGAAGCCGTGTTTCCAGCTCTTCCATGCCACCGGGGTGAACGAAAATCGTAATCGGGCTCGCCTCCGAAGCGATCACCGAGGCGGCGCCTTCGACATCAATTTCTAAGATCACCCATTTGCCAGCGGCCAGCTCGGTCTCCACTTGGTCAGCCAACGTGCCGTACCAAACGCCCCGCCCGAAAACTTCTTTGCATTCCAAAAATTTGCCGTCGCGACGCAACTCCGCGAAGCGGTCGTCGTCAAGATAATGGTACTCACGGCCATCTTGCTCGCCAGGCCGCGGAGCACGCGTGGTGGCCGATACGCTGAGCACCAAGGGCAGCGGGCAATGGGTCAGCAAACGTCGCACGATGCTGCTTTTCCCAGCTCCGCTAGGCCCCGAAATAATTACCAGGCGACCTGGGGCGGGATGATTCGTTTCGACGGGCATGCCTCGCAAACTCCAACTACTTATTCAATGTTTTGCACCAACTCACGCATCCGTTCCAAGGTGCATTTGATTTCTACCACGCAGTGTGCAATTTCGGCGTCACTAGCCTTGCTACCGATGGTGTTTGTTTCCCGCAACATTTCCTGGATAACAAAGTCTAGCTTACGACCACTCGATTCAGCGGCCGATAAGGCCTCAGAAAATAAAACGATGTGGCTGTCGAGACGCGTGATCTCCTCGCTAATATCGCTACGGTCGGCATAAATCTGCACCTCTCGCAGCAATTCCGGAGTCTCCACGCTGACTCCCTCCTGCCGCAAATAGCTGTCGACTTTGGTGCGCAGCCGATCGCGGTAGTTGTCGATCACCAGCGGAGCCCGCGAACGAATTTTGCCCAACGTCAGCGTCATGAGGTTAAGATCACTCTCCAGTTGCCGCCCCATGGCGGCTCCCTCGCGATCGCGCATGCTGTTCAAATTCAGAATCGCGGCCGAGATCGCCGCCGCCAATTCTTGCCACACCGCCTCTTGGTCATAGTCGCCGGCAACCGCATCGACCAGCGCTCCGGGGAGAGTCGCCAAGCGGGAGAGATCGATCTCGTGGCGGCAGCCCAATTCCTCACGGAGCGCGTCGAGCTGACGGTAATAAGCGCGAATCACATCCTGGTCGATCTGACAATTGCCCGCAGCGCCCGTTTTTCGCCAGTGCACGTTCATCTGCACCGTACCGCGGCGAACTTGACTGCGAACCAGCCCGTCGACTTGCGGTTCCAAGACATTCAGCTGGTCGCCGAGACGCGCTGAGAGTTTAAAACCACGGTTGTTGACTGTCCGCAACTCCACGACAAATGTGCCCAGCGACGATTCGTGGTGGGCGTGGCCTTGGCCAGTCATGCTCCGCGGCATGGGCAATCAACTTTCAATGAACGTTTTATGAGGAACTGAAAATGATCGACCGCCACGCGCGGCGACGGCCAATGCATCAATTATCCGCTGGCTCTTCACCGGCTGGCTCCACCGCTGCCGCTGGTTCTTCGCCGGCTGGTGTTTCGTCAGCGGCTGGTGTGTCTTCGCCGGCTGGAGCGTCCGAAGTGGTCGAAGGCGGTGCGCCCAACGAGTCGCCCAGTTGGTTCAAATTGCTGAGGTCGATGCCGGTGGTTGAATCATCGCCGGTAGCGTCGGATTGAAGTGGAGTGGCATCCTCGCCCCCGGGGCTGACGAGCGCTGGCGGCTCGTCCTCGATGACCACATTGCGAGCGTTACCGAGGGTGAACATCGCGAGTGCACAGAGCAAAATCCAGATGCCCGCGACGGTAAAAGTGATTCGCGTGAACATGTCACCCGCTTTACTGCCAAAAGCACTTTGCCCACCAGGGCCTCCGAGGGCACCGGTAAGTCCACCGCCACGCCCTCTTTGCACCAAAATGAGGAGAATCAGAAAAATGGAAAGCAGTGCCATCAACCAGCCGAACAGCGTGCCCAGGAAGGTTGCGTAAAGACTGAAGGACATCGAGTTACCTTTGAGAAAAATGATGCAGTTGAGCGTAGGCCCGAGGCCGAGGTGTTGGGTGTTAGCTAGTTATGTGCGTTAGCCGTTTTGGCGCTAGCCACGGTTCGTTCGTTTGGGTTGTAAAATGTATCGATCAACTTCGGCAAGAGTTCGATTCTGAAAACTACGCTCCGAAACCTACGACCTCGGAGCGGCGGCAATAATTTGTAAGAAATCATCCGCCTTCAGGCTCGCTCCGCCGACCAAGGCTCCGTCAATGTTTGGTTGTCCGAGCAATTCTGCCGCGTTACCTGGTTTGACGCTGCCGCCGTATTGAATTCGCATTTGCTGGGCCACGACCGCACCGTACATTTCAGTCAGCAGTTCACGGATCATGGCGTGCACCGCTTCGGCTTGTTCGGGACTGGCGGTTCGCCCGGTGCCGATTGCCCAGACCGGTTCATAGGCCAGCACCACGGTCGGCGCGTCGCTGGCTGAAACTCCGGCCAATGATCCGCGCACTTGTTCGGCAACCACTTGGTCGGTCTGATCCGCTTCGCGTTGTTCGAGCGTTTCGCCGACGCAGACGATCGGAGTCAGTTTGGCTCGCAAAGCGGCAAGGCACTTTTCGGCAACTTTGGCATCGACTTCGCCAAAAAATTGTCGCCGTTCGCTGTGGCCGAGGATCACATACTCGCAGCCCACGTCGACCAACATGTCGGCGTTCACTTCGCCGGTAAACGCGCCATCTTCTTGGGCGATCATGTTTTGCCCACCCACGCCGATCGATGCTCCGCTCAGCAGGCTGGCGACAGCCTGCACGTAGAGGTCTGGCGGGCAAACAGCCACTTCGCAATGTTCGGCAGGCAACCCACCGCTGATCGCTTTCGCCAACTCGAGGGCCGAGCTGGCTCGCAAGTTCATTTTCCAGTTGCCAGCAACGAAAATTCGTCGGCTCACGCGGGGACTCCAGGTAGTGGGGAAATCTGTGTGTGAAAGATCGGAGCCAATTGTTTGATTTGCTCCATCAGCGCCGCGTACTGTGGCGGCAGTAAAGCTTGTGGGCCGTCGCTTTTGGCCTCTTCGGGACAATCATGCACTTCGATGTGAACTCCGTCGGCACCAGCGGCCAATCCGGCCAGCGCGCAAGGCGGAATCAAATCGGGGCGTCCCGTGGCGTGGCTGGGGTCGACGATCACCGGCAGGTGACTAAGCCCGTGCAAAACGGGGACCGCCGCCACGTCGAACAAATTTCGCGTACAGCTGTCGAAGCCTTTCACGCCGCGTTCACAGAGCACCACGTTGGCGTTGCCCTGCGAAAGCACGTACTCGGCACTCATCAGCAAATCGTTGATCGTGGCGCTCATGCCTCGCTTGAGCAGCACCGGCCGCTTACTGCGACCGATCTCAGTCAGCAAGACAAAGTTTTGCATGTTGCGAGCACCGACCTGCAGCATATCCGCGTACTCGGCGACTAATTCCACGTTGCGGGGGTCGGTGACTTCGGTGACCACCGGCATCCCGTGCTTGCGTCCCACATCGCGGAGGATTTTCAGCCCTTCCTCGCCCAATCCTTGAAACGCATAAGGGCTGGTCCGAGGTTTGTAAGCACCGCCACGGAAGACGTTGGCGCCCGCCGCTCGCACCAGACCGGCAATCCGGTCCATCCGCTCCGGCTCTTCCACCGAACAGGGACCGGCGATCATCAGCAGATTTCCGCCACCGACTTTGACCCCTGAAACATCGATCACACTCGGTTCCGGGTGCGCTTCGAGTGAGGCCAGACGATAAGGTGGCAAAACGGGGATGACGTCGGAGACTCCTGGAATGGCACGCAGCGATTCGGGCGTCAATTGGGATTCATCACCAATAATGCCAACGATTGTGCGATAAGTACCGCGGCTGAGGTGAGCCTGAAAGCCAAGCGACTCGACGCGCGTAATCACGTGGGTTACCTGGTCGTCGGAAACGCCACTCTTTAAAATCAGGATCACGGCGGAGGCTGGAAAGGGTACGGGGCGAAAAAAAGACTTAAAAACAAGCCGGTTAGTCTAACAAACTGGTCCGCAGGACGTCGAGGCCTCCTGACAAGCCAAGTTACCCGCTTGCCATCAACGGTCGCGAGCGGCCGAAATTATGGCAGCAACGCCGAGAGCAGCTCAACAGTCTTTTCGGTCGCTCCCTGGTGTTGCCGCACCACTTGCTGGGCTCGGCTACCCCGCTCGGCGGCCAAATGGGGGTGGTCTAGCATCCGTTTGATGAAGGCCGTCAATTCGCTCTCATCGGCCACCACTTCCGCAGCGTCGGCAGCCAGCAGGCGTTCCACAATCTCGCGAAAATTTTGCGTGTTAGGCCCGAAACAGACCGCCGCGCCGTAGCCCGATGGCTCCAACATGTTCTGGCCACCACGATCACCCAGGCTGCCGCCGACAAAGGCGATATCGGCGAGCCCCCACCAATTTCGCAGCTCGCCAATCGTGTCGACCAGGAGCACGCGATGCTGGGGCCACTCATCTGCCCGCTTCGGTTGCTGGCTCCAACGCTCACATTGCCAGCCGGCTTGCTCGATCAAGTTGGCGACTTCCGCAAACCGCTCGGCATGCCTGGGCACGATCACCAACCGCAGTTGAGGATATTCGCGACTCAAGCGGGCGTAGACCTGCAAGGCAACTTCCTCTTCACCCGCTTGCGTGCTGCCGGCGATGAAAATCGGTTGGTCGGCCCGCCAGCCGATTTGCTCGCGGATTGCCAGAATCTCGGGTGTTTCCCGGCTCAGCGGCGCGTCATCAAATTTGCTCGAGCCCGTCACGACCAGGCGATCGGCGGGGGTCCCCATGTCCAGGAACCTAGTCGCGTAGCTGGGGTCTTGCGCGGCCACCAGGCTGAGTCGTGAAAAGCTAGGTCGCAGCAGCGGGCGAAAGCGTCGGTAGCCGCGGTGAGAACGTTCGCTGAGCCGGCCGTTGATGATTGCCACTGGCACGCCCTGGCGATCCGCTTGGGCAATCAAGTTGGGCCACAGTTCCAGTTCGGCCAGCACCAGCAGGTCGGGTTTGACGATTTGCAAAGCTCGTCGCACGGCCCAGGAGAAATCGAGCGGACAGTAGAACACGCGGTCGGCCGGGTAACGCTGTTTGGCCAGCGCGAATCCAGTCACGGTCGTGGTGCTGACAACCACATCCAAATCGGGACGCGATTGTTTCCAGTGATTCGTCAGGCCGGTCAGCAAATTGACTTCACCGACGCTGACCGCGTGCAGCCAAACTCGCGGCCCCGTGGCCGACGGAACTTGAACACGCCCGGCCAGCTTCGCGCCCCAGCCATGCCGGTATTTACCGTGCCTCACCGCGCTCAGCAGCAGCCACGGTGAAACCGCCAGCAGCAGCACGGCATAAATCAAGTTCAGCAACATGCGGGGTCCAGCCAACCGGCCCGGGATCAGACCGAGAGGTCCTTCTGCATGCAACAGTTCTTAAATTTCTTGCCGCTACCACAGGGACAGGGATCATTGCGGCGGACGCGGGGGCCAGCGTGCCGCACCGGTTCGCGTCGCACTGGCTCGCTGCCGCGATTCTCCGATGTTCGGCTAGCCGGAGCTGGGCCACTGGGGCCGCCGCCGCCAACCGCCGGACTGACTTCGTCATGCCGAGCTCGCGCGTCGACCCAAGTGCTGCGGACGAAATCCTCGTTGAAAGATTCCATACGGAAAATCAAATCGGTCGTGCGTTCGCCGATCGAATCCCACATTTGCTCAAACAGCCGCATCCCTTCCCGTTTGTATTCGACCTTTGGATCGAGCTGGGCATAGCCTTTCAAGCCGACGCTGCTGCGGAGGTGGTCCATCGCCAACAAGTGATCTTTCCAAGCGGTATCGACGATCGATAACAGCACTTGTCGCTCCATCCGCCGCATCTCGGGGTGGAAGCGATCGTCAACCGCGCTGGTGACTTTCGTCTGCAGTTGCTCCTGGTCCATCCGCCCCATTTCGTCTTTGGGCAGCTCGTATCCCAGTTCTTCGGTCAGCCATTGGCTGAGGTTGTCGAGCACGCCGTTTCCACCGCTGGCCATGGCGGCTGTGGTGGTTTGTTCGGCGTTTTGAAAGACCTTAGCAACCTGCTCGTTGGCTTGGCGATAAGCATCTTCTGCTTTGCCTTGCACCCCTTTGCTGAACTCGATCAATTGCGCTTTGAGTTCATCTCGCGTGGTCCGTAATTCCTCGGGCGCGACAGCCACGCCAAAACGTCCCTCAACCCAATTGGCCAAACCGTCGCGATCAAGATGCACTTGGCTGCCTTGAGCGGATGTGAAAGCGCTGATTCCGGTTAGCACTGGATATTCAGTCTCTTTGATGTTGTAGCCGCTGGTCGCGCGGCTGACCAATTCATCAATCACATCTTCACGTTCACGATCTCGCAGTTCTTCGATCGTGACTTCGATACCGAATTTATTTCGCAACCAATTACAGAGCGATCGCAGGCCGTAATCCGGGGCGAGGAATTGTTCGCCGTCGCTGAGCTCGACTTTTGCAACTTTGGCATGAGCCTTTTCGATCAATTGGTCGATCAGTTCCTCGCGTTCATACTTCTTCAGATCGCGATCCCGATAATTGGTGTCAAAGCGTTTGTTGGACCAGAGAGCCATCGCTTGCCAGTTCCATTCATCCTCTTCGCCGTCGCTCGGCAGGTTCTCTTCGACAACTTCATGAATTGCTGCTTCGCTGGCCCGCTCCGCTTGGTCCCGCGAATACTCGACAGCCATCGCGAAATCGGTGTTGCGGAAATCGCGGGCATCAAATTGGCAGCCGAATTGTCCGCCGGCCCAGGCGGCGTAAGAAGCGGGGCCGTAATCGGCATCCAAATAGGCATCGGCAGTCTTGGTGATTTGCCGACGGATTTGATCGACAACCAAGATGCGACAAGACACACCGTTGAGGATTTGTTGGCGATAGCCATAGACCCGTTTTCGCTGCTCGTCCATCACCTCGTCATATTCAAGCAAGCTTTTGCGAATTTCAAAGTTGCGTTCTTCGACTTTCTTTTGAGCGGCGGCAATCCGTCGGGTGACCAGCGATGATTCAATCGCTTCCCCTTCTTTCATGCCCATTTTTTCCATCATGCGTTTGACAAAATCACCGGCAAAAATCCGCATCAAGTCATCTTCGAGCGACAAGTAAAAGCGGCTGCCGCCGGGATCGCCCTGCCGACCGCAACGACCTCGCAATTGCAAGTCAATCCGTCGTGATTCGTGACGCTCGGTACCCAGCACCAGCAGGCCGCCGAGCTCTCGCACCACTTCGCCCTCGGCGCTCATTTTCTCCCGGTCGTCGATTTCCTGCACCAAGGCATTCCATTCGTCATCGGGGACCTCCAACCGCGTGGGGTACTTATGTTGCAACTGGGCCCAGGCCATGGTGTCGGGGTTACCACCGAGAACGATGTCGGTACCACGGCCGGCCATGTTCGTGGCGATCGTGACGACGCCAATCCGGCCGGCTTGCGCGACAATGTCGGCTTCTCTTTGGTGCTGTTTGGCATTCAACACTTCGTGCTTGATGCCACGTTGTTCGAGCAAGGCACCGAGTCTTTCACTTTTCTCAATGCTGACCGTACCGACGAGAACTGGCCGTCCGGCTCGTTCCACGCTGGTTACTTTCGACTTGGGAACCGCTTCTTTGGCTTTCGATTCTTGAGCGATGAATTGATAGTGCGTGTCGTCCTCGCCGGCAATTTTTCCCCACAGTTCGCTGCCGTCTTTGAGCACCAGCACATCCCACTTGGTAGCCCGTTCAATATCCTCGGCCAGGGCGCGGAATTTGTCCTTTTCAGTCAAATAGATCACGTCGGGATGCTCGATCCGCTGCATCACGCGGTTGGTCGGAATCGCCACCACGTCGAGCTCATAAATCTTCCAAAACTCGTTCGCTTCCGTCATCGCCGTACCGGTCATCCCGGCCAGCTTGTCATACAGTTTGAAGAAGTTCTGCAGCGTGACGGTGGCGAACGTTTGTGTCTCTTGCTTGATCTTGACCCCTTCCTTGGCCTCGACCGCTTGATGCAAGCCGTCGGACCATTGGCGGCCCTCCATTAAACGTCCAGTGAACTCGTCAACGATGACGATTTCGCCATCCTTAACAACGTAGTTGACATCCAATTTGTAGATGTGATGCGCCTTGAGCGCATTATCGATCATGTGCGGCCATTCCATGTTGCCGGCCGTGTAGAAGCTTTCCACCCCAGCCAACCGTTCCGCTTCCCGCACCCCGTCGTCGGTCAAAGTCACGTTGTGATTTTTTTCATCGACCGTAAAGTGCGCTTCCCTGGTCAATTGGCGAGCGACCCGATCGGCCTCACCATACTTGCCCAAGTCCATGTCGGCCGGACCGCTGATGATCAACGGCGTTCGCGCCTCGTCGATCAAGATGTTGTCGACTTCGTCAATGATCGCGTAGTGCAGTGGCCCCTGGCTCTGCTGGACTTCTTTGGGAAAGCGATCGTCGGCGCGGGCGGCGGGCCGCATGTTGTCGCGCAAATAGTCAAAACCAAACTCGTTGTTGGTACCGTAGGTAATATCCAGCGAATAGGCGGTTTGCTTTTCCGCGGTGCTCATGCCGCTTTGAATCGCACCCACCGACAGCCCCAGATTCATGTACAGCGGCGCCATCCACTCCATGTCACGTCGGGCCAGATAATCGTTCACCGTGATGACGTGCACGCCCAACCCTTCGAGCGCGTTGAGGTAAGCGGGCAAGGTAGCCACCAACGTTTTACCTTCACCAGTCACCATTTCGGCGATCGCACCGCTGTGCAACACCATGCCGCCGATCAGCTGGACGTCGTAATGCCGCATCCCGAGGAACCGACGGCCACCCTCGCGGCAGACCGCAAAAGCCTCTTCCAGGATATCGTCCACAGTCTCGCCATCGCGGAGACGCTGACGAAAATTCTCCGTCCGTTCACGCAGCTGGTCGTCGCTGAGCGCCTTCATCTCGTCTTCGAGCGCATTGATGCGATCGACACGCGACTTGTATTTGTTGATCTGGCGAGCATTGCTGGAGCCAAACAGCCCCGTCACACTCCGCTCGATCGATCCTAAGGTGCCGGAGACCAACAGCCCCAGCAGTTCCCAAATGCGTTCCAGAATTGCCATCGCGTATAACCTAATCGCCCGTTCCGTCGATGCTTGCTGAGTCGATGCTTGCTGAGGTAACGGACTTGCTGTGTTGCTGGCGGCGAACCGCCGTAATTGCTTTTGCGACCGAACAGGACCGAACTCAGCGGCTAATTTGCAACTGCCGGTAACCCCAACTTCCCGAGGATGTTGGCTGATTATCGTCGCTGCGCCTGCACGTGCGGTAACCAGCGTGGTCGCCGCTCGCTGAGTAAATTACGTAACCGACCTAATCCATTAAGGTTATGCCTTCTGAGAAAGTGGGTCAACCGTGATCGCCCAGCCAATTCTGCTCAAGCTCAACAGTCCTCGAATCCGAAAAAACGGATTGTGCGGCACTGTCGAATCACAGCTGCGGCCCGACAAACCAAGCTCAACCCCACGCCCGTGCCGGTGGATTTATGTCGTATCAAAAGTATTGGTCTCTCAGCAAGCTACCTTTTGGTCGTCCCGAAGCGGCTGACGACTTCTTTTCAGGTCGCCCTCAGCGGGAAGCCATCGCGCGGCTCGATTATTTAATCCGCAGCGGCCACAGCAATGGCATGGTGATCGCCCAATCCGGGGTGGGACGAACCAGCTTGCTCCGCCGCGTCGCCTCCTCGGCAGGTTTCGGTGATTGTGCGGTCGAAATGGTGTACACCAGTGCAAAAGACCGCGATCGCAACGAATTGCTGCGGCATCTAGCGTTGAAACTGGGCACTCAGCGGTTGCAGGCAGTGGGCTACCGGCAAGTGCTCGAGCGGATGTCGGCTTCCGCAAGATCGCGAGTGCGTACCGTCTGGCTGATCGACGATTGCACCCCGGCCGCAGCCACAATCGCCAGCGCGCTGACGGCTGAATGCCCCTGGTTGACCACCATCCTGGCTTGCACTGCCGAAACTGCGTTGCCGATCGCCACCAGCTTGGGAGGTTGCTCGCTGCGAGTCGATATCGATCCCTTTGAGCTCGGCGATACAGTCCAGTTCATTCGCCACCAAATCACCGCCGCCGGGGGCAGCCCAGCCATTTACACCGATGCGGCAATGGTGCGACTGCACGAACTGGGGCAAGGTTTAGTGGCAGCGATCGCCCGCTTGGCAGAACTTTCCCTACCAGTCGGAGCGGCCCAGAATGCGACCCACATCCACGTCGATGTGATCGAAGCGGTGCAGCACGAAATTGTCTACGCGGCTGCCTAAAATAGGCACATTTTGCGAACCATTCCCGGCTCGGCCGAGTATTATACGGAACTGCAACCGATTCCGGCCTGAAGCACACCCATTCGGGTGCCAACCAACGGGCCCCTCAGGGTTGTTTCGCTTAATTCTGGCGAATGGTTTAGATTTTCCTGGCACAAAAAGCTGGACTTAGCGGTGACGCTTGTGGCATAATTGGCCTTTGGTGGACTTGGCGGGTTGCGTCCGCCCGGCCTGTGGTCGTACCTGTCCCGCACTCGTCTATTCATCCCGTTGGAGTGGTGCCATGCCTAAACGCTCGCATTCTGGTTTTACCCTTGTCGAATTGCTGGTCGTGATTGCGATCATCGGCATCCTCATGGGATTGTTGATCCCAGCAGTCCAAGCAGCCCGCGAAGCAGCGCGGCGCACCGAGTGTGCAAATAATATCAAGAACTTGTCGCTCGCAGCCATTTCGCACGAGGGTTCGAAGAACGGGCTGCCCTCGGCGGTCTCAAGATTTGGTGAGTTCGCCGGCGGCATTGACCCAACGGATCCTGCTGGAGGCACTGCACCGGCCCACGTAAAGTACGGCACATGGGCAGTGTCGTTATTTCCATGGCTTGATGCCACTGCAACCTACGAGCAATGGAATGAAGATCGCTATCCGTTAATTGTGGACAGTGGCTCGCAGAATGCCGCTGGAGGCTTCGACGGGTTTTACAATAAGAGCCTTCTGCCAAACCTTGAGATTTTCACTTGCCCCAGCGCGACAATCGATGGTCAACCCGTTGCGGCGAACAACTACGTAGCGAACGTCGGCGTGGGATTCTCGTTTGACGAGACGACGGGCCAAGGCACGACGTTTAACGGTGTCGCACATTCTCTGCCGAACCTGATGAAAAAGGCTAACGGCGCATTCATTTCGCGATCCAGCGACAGCCCGATGTTTGGGTTCACCGCGACACGGTTCGATGATTTCAAGGATGGCACAAGCAATACTTTGCTCTTCAGTGAAAATCTTCAAGCACAATCCTGGCATCGCTTAACCCTCGCCACCCCTACTAACACGCCAATCAGCGGAGGCATGACTCCAGGGGTGTTCATGAATGCTCGATACTTGACTGGTATGGTCTGGCACACGGTTGACGACCAAGGGTTTGGTGGTGCCCCACAACCGACTCCGGAGATGAAAATCAACAGCAACAAATTCGATGCTGTGATGGACACCAGCAACTTTCAGATTCTGGCTCGCCCCTCTTCAGCTCACGTAGACGGCATAAATTGCGGCATGGCCGATGGCGGGACCCGATTCGTTAACCAGGGAATCGATTACCGCGTGTATCAAGCGTTGATGACGCTTCGTGGTAAAAGCAGCTTAGTTCCGTTCCGGGAATTTGTCCCAGACACTGAACTGTAAGTTCACTCACTTCGTCTTTATGATGAAAACACGATTGCCTGTGAGCCGATTTCGGCTCACAGGCTTGTGTCGTTCTTGGGAATCAGTTTTTCCAGCTTGATTCAGTGGTTTTGACGGTTATTGATTTACTAAAGCCTCTTTCAGCGGCCCGCGGTTCTCAACCTAGCGACTGATTGCTCCTGTCATCGTGCACCACTCTCCCCGTCGCGTTGCGGTTCAACGCGGTTGGGAGAGTCGTGACACCTTTCGGCGAGTCGCAGTCCTTGTGGAAACCTTTCGCAGTGGTTTCTAGAGCCAGGGTTTGCCCTGAAACCTCCCCAGGATTGCGTGTCCATGCCCGGTCAAGTTCCCACTCCGCGGAAGCCTAGTGGCTCCCGCAAAGCGTCCGACAAGCCCTCGGGTTCGGGTGCAGCGAATGCATCTGCCGAACATCCTGACTCGCCCGCGGAGGCTGCTTTCGATGCTCCCGCCGAGATTGCTAAACAGCAGTACGCCAACCTACCGCCGAATCAATTGCAACAAGACGCGGCCGAATTTCTCGACGGCGTAACAGCCAGCGAAGGGGACGCGCAAGCCAAGCTGGAATATTGCCAGCAACGGATCGGCTACCGCTTTAAGGATCCCCATTTGCTGCTCGAAGCGCTCACCCACGCCTCCAGCGCGGCCCATCGCTTGTCCAGCAACGAGCGGCTGGAGTTTCTCGGCGATGCGATTCTCGGAATGGTTGTCTGCGATTGGCTTTACCACGCTTACCCCGAGTATTCCGAAGGCGATTTGACCAAGATCAAATCGGCGGTGGTCAGCCGCAAGACGTGCGGCGGGATCGCCAAAAAATTGCACTTGGAACGCTGTTTGATCGTCGGTCGCGGGGTCACCCGCAACCGCAGTTTCCCCAAGTCGCTGGTCAGCGATGTGTTTGAATCGGTGTTGGCGGCCGTCTATCTCGACGGCGGTTTAGAACCAGTCCAGCGGATGTTGCGAGAGTGGTTGGCCGAAGAAGTCTTGGAAGCCAGCAATGGACAGGGCGCTGGTAACCACAAATCCCAGCTCCAGCAAACGGCTCAACGCGACCTGGGCGACACCCCTTCTTACCACATGCTCTCGCAAACCGGGCCGGATCACAACAAATCATTTCAGGTGATGGCCATCATCGGCAAACGCATGTTTCCGCCCGCTTGGGGACGCAACAAAAAAGAAGCCGAGCAGCGAGCCGCGGGAAACGCCTTGGCGGAACTCGAAGATAAGCCACTGCCCTTTCCGGAAACATCGTAAGCGTTCGCCAGGATTGCAAACACAGTAATACCTCCGCTGCCGCCCGCGATTCCCGTTAGCCGTTTGGCCGCTAGGCCCGGTTCTCGCATTGAACCGAACTAATCGCGTG
>CAZHTX010000029.1:8263-9851 GCA_964535475.1 uncultured Pirellulaceae bacterium | reverse complement strand
AAAACCGCTAACAGATTGTTAGCCGTTTGGCCGCTAGGCCCGGTTCTCGCATTGAGCCGAACTAATCGCGTGCAAAAAAACGGTGGCTAGCGCCAAAACCGCTAACGGTGCGTTGGCCGGGCAACATTTTGCCAAACAGCCCAGCCCGCCCGCTGGACAATCCGCGGGGGGGCGGTTACTGGTAGGTGGAGAAAATTGCAATCGCCCGCGATGACCCTTTCCATCACGGGCCTTCTCCACTGAAAGATCAATAAAGATGGATATCGCGATCATTGGTACCGGGAATGTCGGCAGCGTGCTGGGGCGGCGGCTGGCGGCGGCCGGACACCAGATCACCTTCGGCAGTCGCGATCCAGCTGCGGATCGTGTTCGCCAACTGGTCGCCGAAAACGGGCTGGCCCACCAAGCCAAAAACGTCGCCGCAGCGGTTGCCGCGGCTGACTTGGTGATCCTCGCCACTCCGTATGATCATCTGGAGAAAACCCTCACTGCTGCTGGCGACTTGGCTGGCAAGACGGTGGTCGATTGCTCCAACCCGCTGACCCCCAGCTTCGATGGATTGCAGCTCGGATTCGATTGCTCGGCAGCCGAGCGGGTCGCCGCCTTAGTGCCGGAAGCCCATGTCGTGAAAGCCTTTAACACGGCCAGCGTCTCGACCATGGCCGATCCCCATTACGGCAACCAACAAGCAACGATGTTCTACTGCGGCGACAACGCCGAGGCCAAGCAACGCGTGCACGCCTTAATCGAAGACTTGCAAATGGAGCCAGTCGATAGCGGCCCCTTGGCAAACGCTCGCTACCTCGAACCAATGGCCATGCTCTACATCCATTTAGCCGTCCAGCAAGGGTGGGGCGGAAACTGTGCCCTGAAAATGCTCAAACGCGAATCATAGCCAGCCAAGTCGTAACTCGCCTCGGCCTCGCCCCGCCGCCAACCAAAGCGGAGGCGACAAAGCGCCGGAGATTGCCTAAAATTAAGTCGAACCGCCCTCCATTCCCCGCTTCGCTGTTGTCCCGAACACCCCCGCACTCCCGAAAGCTCGCTGATGTCTTCCACCGACCGAATCTTAATTGCCGATGATAACGCGGCAAATCGCGAACTCCTGGAAGCCTACCTGGTCTCGGTCGATTGCGAAATTGAGACAGCGGTTGATGGTCAGGACACGTTAGAAAAAGTAGCTTCCTTCCAGCCCGACTTAATTCTGCTGGACGTGATGATGCCCAAGCTGAGCGGGTTCGAGGTCTGCAAGCAACTGAAAGAAACCGCCGCCACGCGACGCATCATGATCTTGATGGTCACCGCCCTCAACGAACTGGGCGATATCGAACGGGCCGTGAATGCCGGTACCGACGACTTTTTGAGCAAGCCGGTCAACAAGATCGAGCTGGTCAAACGAGTCGGCAACATGCTCAAACTCAAGGGAACCGAGGACGAACTGGACCGCCTGCGAGCTTACATCCGCGAGATGGAAGACCAAACCCGCCCGTCCACGTAACCGCATCAGCCGCAACGCGCCAGCGTGCGGTTCCAATCAGCCGCAACGCGCCAGCGTGCGGTTCCAATCAGCCGCAACGCGCCAGCGTGC
>CAZHTX010000029.1:8060-8163 GCA_964535475.1 uncultured Pirellulaceae bacterium | reverse complement strand
GGTTCTTCACAACCGCGGGCTACCGCTCAACGGCTGACATAACCGAAAGACTATTTGGGCTTTCGCGTCCGGCGGCCCGAACTGGCGGCTGGCGATTGGGCGT
>CAZHTX010000029.1:0-7960 GCA_964535475.1 uncultured Pirellulaceae bacterium | reverse complement strand
GACTATTTGGGCTTTCGCGTCCGGCGGCCCGAACTGGCGGCTGGCGATTGGGCGTCGCCGTCAACAAAACCAGCAGCCACGGTGGCGTACTCGCGAGCGGTCATGCTGAAGATTTGCGAGCGACTCGAATCGGCATCTTTGACCACGTGCAGATAGCAGTCCACGAAAGGCTCCGTGATTCTGGCCTTGGCGTCGAGCGGTGCCACAATCAACAACTGCAAACCAAACTGGTCGAACAGCCGCAGCGCGTATTCGGCATAGGCGTCATCCACCTTGGAAAACATTTCGTCGACGCACACGAACTGAAATTTCCCGGGCAACGGTTCGCGGGGATCCAAGTCGTATTGGTAAGCGATCGCGGCAACCAGAATCGTGAAAGCCAATTTGGCCTTTTCGCCACCTGACTGACCCGAGCTATCGCGGTAGGAGCTGAGCGTTTCGCCGCTGGCCAAATCGACTTCGCAAGCCACAAAATCAAACCACCGCCGCACATCGATCACTTTATCTCGCCACCGCGAACGTTCACTATCGGCCAAGCGGCTGACCAACCGTTCGATCTGTTGATAACGTGCTTCACGCACTTCATCCGAATCACGCGGCGATTCTTTTAGGCACTGCCGCAGCTGTGATTGAAAGTCGTTGATTTCCCGGTCGGCCACGGGCTGTGCCTCCAGCCGCATGCAGGTGCCGGGCCGATATTCGAGTTCGGCCAACGCTTGGTTGAGCTGCTGGAGCTTATCTTCAATTTGCTTCGCTTCGGCCCGCAACGCGCCGGAAAAAAGGGCAACCTCCTGGCCGATTTTTTCATTCAAACGATTCTTGAATCGCTGCTGGTGACGGGGCAGATCCTCTTGGCGAATCTCCGTCAGCTTGCCAAGAAAACTGGGCAGCGCGTCGCTGCGGGCATCCAGGTCCGCTTGCTGTTCGGGAAACTCTCGCAAGTAACGCCCCATCAGCGTCACTAGTTGTTCCGTCAGCGGAGCCAGCTTTCCCCGCAAGCGATTTAGCTCCAAATTCGTTTGCTTCTGAAAAGCTTGCTCTTGGGCAAACAAATTTTCGCTGGTCAACGGTTGGCTGCTAAAGTGGGCATCGAGCTGTTTTTCGATTTCCGCATCCACCGGTATCGCCGCCGGATCATCGGCCGCGGCCCGAGCGACGTTGCCGAGCAAATTTTCGCAAGCACGAATCGACTGCTTCAGCTCCGCTTCCAGCATCACCTGCTCATCGCGCTCGCGCTGCCGCGATTCCAGTTGTGACTGCAGTGATGCCAAACGTGCCTGTTGTGTTTTGGCCAGCTTTTTCGGATTCGCCTCGGCTGCCTGCTCTTGCTCCAAAGCGTGCAACTCGGCCGCGTGACGATTCACATCGAGCGCAGAAAAATCATGCATCGCCTCGATCTGCTGGGCCGCATCAAACTGTCGTCGATATTCCTCCAGTTGACTTTCCGACGCCTCGAGCTGGCTGACGATCTGTTGACGTTGCCGACGCAGCTCCGCAGTTCGTCGAGTCAGTTCGGCTTGTTTCTCACTGCTGTCCCAACCGAGAACAAAATTACGAGGATCGACAGCTCGCGGGCGATCATCTTTTTCATGATGATTGGCGGTTGTTTTCAATTGTCGGTTGACCGTCAAAGCAAACCGAGGCGTTTGATCGAACTCCTCCAACGACTCGCAGCAACGAAAGTCAAACCGCCTGGTGATTTCTTGACGCACCCAATCGGCCAGAGTGTGCGTGGGATGGAACGTCAGTTTATTAACCAGCGATTGCGCGGCGTGGGGACGAGCTTGCTCCACGCTGTTGTCTCGAACAGCGGGGACGGGCACGCGCAGGTAAACCAATTTTTGCCCCACGCCGCGGGCGTCAACCAAAGCAACTTGTTCGACGTAGCTGCGGACTTGCCGGTAGTGCGATTCATTGACCAACATGCTGAGGGCAAACCCGCGAAGCACGAGTTCGATTGCGGGCTGCCAACGTTGTTCGGCCGGGTCGAGCGCAATTAACTCCGCGGCGAAAGGGAGCTCGGACTCGGCGATCTGCAAGTCTTCGCAAAGTCGCTGCCTGACCGTGACGAGGCTGGCCGGTAGGTTACCCGTCCGCGCAGCCAGCTGGGCGATCTCTTGTTGCTGTTGGTCCAGATCGGCGTCGAGCGCCGCGAGGCTGGCCGTCATCTTGGCCTGCTGTTTCAACGCGTCTTGATAGGCTTGGCGGCGGGCGGGAAACTCGTCGGCAACCTGATTGCGGAGCAGGGCAAACTGTGATTCATTGTTGGCGACCTCGCGGCTGCCCCAGCTCTGCAGAGCGTTATGAAAGCGGCGAAATTCGTGCTGCTTGGCGTGGAGGATTGCCTGTTCACGAGCGATCAAGATGGGCAGCGTGCGACTCCGTTCCCCGCCACTATCTTCCAGCGCGTTTTGCAACTGACGGAGGCTATCGCGAAGCTGCTGCATTTCATCCGCCAGCCGACTCTTGTTCTGCAGCACCTCTGCGAAACGTTTTCGACCTTGGGCAAGCTCGGGCTCGAACAGCCGCTCGGTTTGTTTGCGGAAATAGGCTTCGCTGGCAGCCAAACGTTGTTGAGCGTTGGCCAACTCGGCGGCATGTTGTTGATAACTGGCCCCCAGGCGTTCAATCGGCAACAACAGATCGTGAGCTTGTTGGACGCGGCTCAGTTCGCGGTGGGCGGAGGCCAGGTCGTTGAAATGGGACAGCAGACGCTGCACCTTATCCCGCCAATCATGAGATTCGAGCATGTGCCGGCGGAGAAAATCATTCAGGCTATGAATATCTTTAACCGCCACGGTTTGGTTAAACATATCCATCGCCTTGGCTCGCATCCCGGTTTTTCGGGCGATCCAAGCTTCGTATTCAACATACTTTTTCGTGGTCCGGTAGCCATGTTGCCGGAGCCGGCCGCGGACTTCGTCACTGCGCTCGATGCCGGACAAATCGGCCGCCAAGCTGCGGGCCTCGCTGGCCATGGCAAATGTCTTTTCGATGCCACCATCAGAAGTTTGATGAAAGACTTGGCACAGCGTGAAAGACTGATTAAGCGTCTCATCGGTAAAGACAGCCAACAGGGCCGAGTAGTGTGCCGTACCGGGGCGAAGGTACTTGACCAGGTTTGCCGCATCTCCATCACCATTGCGTCCGTAGGCGCCGCGAACGTAACTTCGTTCACCACGCTCTGATTTTTTGGCACCAGCTGCCACGTTATAATTGCGGATGCCGGACGGAACCAACAACGTCAGCAACGCGTCAACGAGCGTCGATTTGCCGGAACCATTTTGTCCGACCAGCAGCGAAGTGCGACCACGCGGAACGACCGAGTGGACTTGGCCTTGCGAACTGTCGAAAGTCCCCCAGTTGTAGACTTCCAGTTGATGCAAGCGAAAACCAGAACTTTGCGGCATAGCCTGATAATGATTATCCATTAGGACTTTTCGGACTCCAGATCTTGAGACGCGTTGGCTGTCGCTTGAGCGGCTTGCAGAAGTTGCGTCCGCAGCGCTTCCAATTGTTCGATTGGCAAACGTGACTTGAGCAGGCGACGCACTTCCCAGGTTTGCGAATTGCGTTGCCAAGGACGAACAAATTTGAGCTTTTCCAGCTTTGCCATCGCGCTGAGTAAACGCCGTTGCAACTGGACATCATCCAGCTTGGCGGGGAAGAAGGTTCGCCAAGCATCGCGAAGCGTCTCCAGTTCGACGACGCAGCGCTCGTTATCGAGATCCTCATCCTCAAACTGACGATAAGCATCACGCAACAACACGCACAGCAAGGTGGCGTCGTAGCCGAGTGTGGTGCGGCGAAACAACGTCGGCAATCGCTCGTACCCGGGAGGTTGTTCCTCAGCCGTCAATTGTTTGAGATACGCCAAACCATCCGGCTCGTCGACCACCAACATCAAACCGATCTTAAGGAAATAAGCGAACAGCTCCGATTGATTGGCCAGCAGGATATCCCAAGTCTCAGTGTCGTCCACGTAGACGGCACCTTGCAGAAGCCGCACCGCGGCAATCCCCAGCTCGCGAAATTCAGGATAAGCTGTTTCGGAATCAGCAATCATGGGACAGCTCCGAATGTTTTTGATTGGCGAAACACGACGCGGGGCACGTCAAACAGAACCGTCTGTTGAGGCTGCGCCGGATCGAGAGCCAGGGGGAGTTGTTCGACGTGTTGACGATCGACCAGGTGTCCATCGTCGTGGGCGATTTGGATATAACCGAGCACTTCCAGAACGCCGCCTCGCGAGGGTTGAGATTGAAGCATTTCCGCCAGGCTTATCTCGTCACGATTTCCCAACGCCATGGTCACCGAGCGGCGCATTGCCGACCAATCCATGCGAGGCAGTTGAGCCAACCGCTTGAAAGCGTCCAAGCGATCGTCCGCATCATCCTCGCCATCGTGCATGGTCGTTGCCGTGAACCGCGTGGAGGGTTGCCAGAACGCTTTTTGAAAAGCGTTTCCCAAATCGAGTTCCGTGGCGATCTGCAGTGAGACCGTTTGCTCGGGAGGCTGCTCGGCCAACTGTCCGGCCAACCCACGAATGTCAGCCAACAGACCTGCCAGCCGCTGACGGCTGGCGGTCGTTTTCGCATCGAGCAAACGCCGCAGCGCCTTGCTCAAGCGATGTGTGGTAGCCAGCACTTTCTCGGCTTCACCCAGCAGCGCCGGGACCATTGCTTCCACACGCTGCAAAGCATCGGGTTGATCGCTGAGGGCATCGACTTGGCGGAGCCGCTGAGCGACCGCTTCGAGATGCTCTTGATTGGCAGGGGCCAGCACAAAGCGAACGAATTCGTGAAAGCTGATGCCTTGATCCGCCCGCTGCAGTTGCTCTTCGGCATCAAGCGCGTCTTGCAGAATGTCACCACGTTGGCGGTCGGCAGCGAGCGTTTGTTGGTGAACTTGACGGGTAATCGTTTGGAATGATTCTTCCACCGCGCGAAAGTCGCTCTGCAACTGGGTGAGGTCTTGCATGGTATCGGCAAACCGCTCGCGAATCGCGGTTGGCGAATAAGTCTCGGCGACCCCCGCTTGGCGAATGCTGGCAATCTCCGCGTCGATTTGCTCACGTTGAGCGAGCAAGTAATCGAGTCGTTGCTGGGGGTCATCATTGCCGCGGATCGCCAAATCGGTGAGCGAATCGACGATCCGGCGGAGTCGTGATTCAGTGCCCACGAACCCCAGGCGTTGATCCAACATCTCGGAGACAAACCGCAACACGCATTCACTTTGCGGCGACAGCTCGTAAACCGGTTCGGCAGTGGCCGCCGCCAAGCGCCGCCGCAACCAGCGCACTTCGCCGGTGCTCCAGCGTTGCAGATAGGCTTCCGCGGACTCTCGCAGCACACCCACGCCACTTTGTTGATTTTGACTACTTTGTTGATTGGGGTCTGGTTGGGATTGATCGAGCCGAGACTGATCGAGTTGATCTTGGAAATCGGCCAATCGAGCAGCCAAGTCGTTATGTCCCCAAGTGATTTTACCGGCATCCTTGAAAGTCGCGTTGAGAAAAGCGACGATATAGGGAGCTTGGGGGGATCGCAGCAGACGCATCGTCGGGCTGGACACGAAGAAGGTCAGTAGACGCTCCAGCCTGGGGGTGGGCTGCTGCATCGAAACGGGCTCCCCATGGTATAAAGCAGAGTTAAAAAAACCAGCAACAGGCCGCTGCGGCAACTGGCTGAGGCTCTATTGTAAGCGGAAAGAGCGAGGATTTCCCCTTTTTTAGCTACGCCCACGTGTTGTTTGGTACATTATTTAGGTAGAATTGCTGCAGCTTTCTTCCTCGTTGCCCTTGCCGGACATTTGGCTGAGCGGTAAACTCCGCGATTCAGTGGGCGAGGGTCGTTTTGCGTTGAGGGATAACTCTCCGCGGATCGTGTCGTTTCATCAATTTGACTGAACAAGCCGTTTGATTTGCTTCGGTGCGAGGTACCGACCGTGGTTGCACAAAAAACATTCGTTGCCAAGACAGGCCAAGTAGAACGTAACTGGCATGTGGTTGACGCCACCGACCAGACGTTGGGCCGTTTGGCTAGTGATATAGCCGTAATTTTGATGGGCAAGCATCGCCCCGACTACACCCCTCACGTTGACACCGGTGACTTCGTCATCGTGACCAACGCGGAGAAAGTGACAATGACCGGCAATAAGCTGGATGTTCGTCACTACACATGGTATACGGGTTACCCCCGCTTGCGGCTGGAGAGCTACCGCGATCGGCTTGCTCGGAAGCCAGAAGATTTGATCTACCACGCGGTTCGCCGGATGCTGCCGAAGAACAAATTGGCTGCTCAGATGATCAAAAAGATGAAAATCTATGTTGGTCCAGACCACCCACACCAGGCTCAACAGCCCAAGGTGTTGGAAAATGTAGGCAAGCGAGTCAAACGGCAAGTCGAACTATAACTAGCCCCTTTCTATCTCCTGATTTCCGAAGTCACGCGATTCCATGATCGTAGTAAAAAAAGATAAGATCAACGGTGATGCACTGGGAACCGGTCGTCGCAAGTCGAGCGTCGCTCGCGTGCGTGTGCGACCCGGTAGCGGCAAGATCATGATCAACCGCAAGCCCATCGAAGAGTACTTTGTCAACGATCAAGACCGTCGTGCCATCGTTGATGCTTTGACCACGGTCGACAAGACTGAACAAGTCGACGTCATCGTGCGAGTGGCAGGTGGTGGTCTCAGCGGCCAGAGCGGAGCGATTCGCATGGGCTTGGCGCGTGCACTCGTCTCGTTCGATCCAGAAATGCATGATCCCCTTCGTGATGCAGGGTTTATGACCCGTGACTCACGCATGAAGGAACGTAAGAAATACGGTCTGCGTGGCGCCCGCCGTGGTGTGCAGTTCAGCAAGCGGTAACGCTCCGCCGAATTACTGGTCATCCAGCCCGCTGGTCATTATATTGCAATTACGAAATTGATCAGTTTGAGTCTTCCGCGGTCGCTGCTCGCTTGAGCAGTGACCGTTTTTCTTGCGCCCGCGAGGATATTTTGCAATGACACCTCAAGTATTGATCATCATCGGTGATGCCTCCGAAACACTCGATACGATGTATCCCTTCTATCGTCTGCAGGAAGCCGGCATGCGGCCCGTGGTCGCTGGGCCGGAGAAACGCAGCTTCCAAATGGTGATGCACGAAGTCAAACCGGGCTGGACAATCACCAAAGAATGGGAAGGCTATACGATCCAAGCTGATGTTGCCTTCTCGGAAATCCATCCGGAAGAGTACGCGGGAATCATGTTCTCCGGCGGGCGAGCCCCAGAGTACATTCGCTATGACCAGGACTTGGTTCGCATCACTCGTCATTTCTTCGAGGCGAACAAACCGATCGCCAGTGTTTGCCACGGCGTGGAGATTCCCGCCTATGCCGATTGCGTCCGTGGACGCCGCATGGCGACGGTCCCCAAATGCAAGTTTGATCTCGAAGTTTGCGGCGGGATTTTTGTCGATGAAGCGTGCGTGGTCGATGGCAACTTAGTCAGCGGACGCACTTTTCACGACAACGGCCATTACATCGGCCCCTGGATCGAATTGCTGCAAGCGGCCACCGCCAAAAGCTAAGCAATCAGCCGCAACGCGCCAGCGTGCGGTTCCACGAAACCAATCAGCCGCAACGCGCCAGCGTGCGGTTCCTCGAAACCAAATCAGCCGAAACCCGCCAGCGTGCGGTTCCCGGAAACCGAATCAGCCGCAACGCGCCAGCGTGCGGTTCCCGAAGCCCAATCACCCGCAACCCGCCAGCGTGCGGTCCTCGCAGCCCAATCAGCCGCAACGCGCCAGCGTGCGGTTCCCGGAAACCGAATCAGCCGCAACGCGCCAGCGTGCGGTTCCCGAAGCCCAATCACCCGCAACCCGCCAGCGTGCGGTCCTCGCAGCCCAATCAGCCGCAACGCGCCAGCGTGCGGTTCCCGGAAACCGAATCAGCCGCAACGCGCCAGCGTGCGGTT
>CAZHTX010000028.1:5313-23546 GCA_964535475.1 uncultured Pirellulaceae bacterium | reverse complement strand
CAGCGTTTACGCTGAGTTGACAGCGGAAACGTTGCAAAGAGATCGCATGAGGCTTGCGGATTGATTTTCTATGTACTGGGTTAATTGTTACAGCTTCGACGAGGAAGAGGAAGCCGATTTTGGAATTCACCACAACAGGAGTCTGCCCATGTCAACTTGTACGCCGCATCGAACCAAGGGGCCTCAACACGGTTGTAGTTTTCCTACTATTGATCGCGTTGCCCGCTTGCGCCGTCGGGCAAGATCAGAACCCGCCCGCCCGATCGGCCGCAAACTTGGGCCAAAACCATCGGAGCACAACTGTTGCCAAGGGCGAGGTTGTCACAGAGCTTGACAAGGCGATTTGGCATGTTTATCAAGCCAAGAATAACGACTATTGGTTCGGAAGCCATGAGCGAGGCGTGTATCGCTACAATGGGAAAACCCTTGTCAACTTTACGACGAAAGACGGATTGTGTGACAACCGCCTTGGACTCGGCGGAATTCAAGAAGACAAGTTAGGAAATATTTACTTCAATACCGCCAAGGGCATCAGCAGATTCGACGGAACATCGTTTGCCACTTTAGATATCACTATTGGCAAATCCACCACGCGCGAGTGGAAACTGCAACCGGACGACCTGTGGTTCCAGGGTGCACAGGATGCCGGCGCGCTCTATCGTTACGATGGCCAATTGCTGCACCATCTGGAGTTCCCCAAAACCAAAGACGGAGATGAGCATTACCGGCAAATGCCACGTGACAAATACCCAAATGCAAAATTCAGCCCGTATGACGTTTACAGTATTTTCAAAGACCGTCGAGGCAACGTCTGGTTCGGCACTTCCACGCTTGGCGTCTGTCGCTTTGACGGAAAATCCTTTGCCTGGCTACCTGAGAGCGAATTGCGAAATGGTTCGTTTGGCACTCGGTCGATTATCGAGGATAAAGAAGGCCGGTTCTGGTTCTGCAGCACTTTGCAGCGATATGATGTCGATCAGAGTGATCTGGCTGGACCGAAGTTCACGAAAGTGGAAGGACTTCGCAACACCAATGATCCAAGCAAAGAGCTAGTCGGCGGCATCATGGCAAGCACCTTGGATAGCACCGGTGCACTATGGATGGCGACATATCGGGAGGGGGTTTGGCGATACGCCGGGATGGACATCACTCATTACCCTATTATAGATGGCGATGAAGCTGTCAATCTTTTCTCAATTTATAAAGACAGGCAAAGTGTCTTGTGGCTCGGCACACAAGAGGCTGGGGTTTACAAGTTCAACGGCAAGACATTTGAGAAGTTCAAGCTGTGACGACTCAAGTAAAAAAACATGAGTGGCCAAACAATGAACGCCCTAAATCCATATGCATCATCATCGACAAAATCCGAATCAAGTTCATGGCGGGCAGCGCTAGGTTGAGTGGCTAGCGTGAGATAATACCATGGAGGTTCGAGTCCTTTCGACCGCATTCTAAAAAAACCCAAATGTTCAGAGAGCGAGATTTTAAAGGGCAAGCCGATATCGTTGGCTCGCCCTTTTTTTGGTGACTTGCTCGATGTTTCCTCGGGCGCCGAATAGATTAGGTGTAAACTGTACGCTTTTTGGTTCCTTTTTCACATGCAGGCGAGAGTTACTGATGCCAACCGGAGAAACACAAACGAGCCTAACGCAATCAGGACTGAATCGACGGCAGGCTTTGCGCAGTTCCCTCAGTTGGGCGGGGGCGGCCGTGTTGGCCAGTCGCAATCAACGAGCGTTCGGCTTTCAGAGTGCCAATGAACGGCGTCGGATTGCCGCGGTGGGCACCGGCAGTCGCTGGTATCAGAAAGCGACTGGTCTGGACGGCAGCTATGGCTCGGCACCCCAAATACGACCGTTGGGTGATTATGTCGCCGTCTGTGATGTCGATGCAAACCGTCGAGAGTTGGCTCAGCAGATTACTTCAGATTGGCTTGGCAAAGCGACGCGAGCGGTAGCCGACTATCGCGCGGTGATTGATGATCCAGAAATTGACATCGTCCATATTTCGACCCCCGACCACTGGCATGCTAAGATCGCAATCGAAGCCATGTTAGCGGGCAAAGACGTATATTGTGAAAAGCCAATGACGTTGACGATTGAAGAGGGTCAATTAATGTCGCAGGTTTGCCGAACAACGCAGCGGATTTGCCAAATTGGAACCCAGCAGCGCAGTGGCAAAGATTTCATCACGGCAATTGCGCTGATTCGCGCTGGCCGCCTGGGCTCGCTGCAAAAGGCGACTTGCAGCATTGGCGGTGGCCCCACTAGTCCCAGCTTGCCAGCGGTCGCGGCTCCGCGACACCTCGATTGGGACCGGTGGCAAGGCCCCGTCGCAGACGTGCCGTTTCGTTATCTGGCGGGCGACAACGGCGAAACACAAAGCTGGTCACGATGTCATTATGAGTTTCGCTGGTGGTATGAATATTCGGGCGGCAAGCTAACAGATTGGGGCGCCCATCATGGCGACATCGCAACGTGGGGATTGGGCAAAACTGAAACGGGCCCGGTCTTGATTGAGCCGCTGATGGTTCAGCATCCGGTAGAGTTCAAGGATGGCTATCCAGTGGACGACACCCGTTACAATACGGCCACTCAGTTTTTGATTAAGGCCACGTTTGCTGACGGCCAAGTAATTGAATTTCGACACGACGGAGGCAATGGGGTTTTGTTCGAGGGGACTGCTGGACGCATCTTCGTGAATCGTGGCAGGTTGTCGGGTCAGCCAGTTGAAGACCTGGTAGCGAACCCTCTCCCTGGAGACGCCTTGCAAGCGGTATATAATGATCGTGAATTGACCGATCACTTTCGCAATTTCTTCGTCGCCTGCCAAGATCGGCGAGATCCAATTTCCGATGTCCACAGTCATCACCGAGCATTGACCACGTGTCATCTAGCCGGGATTGCCGCGCGGCTAGGACGTAATGTCGAATGGGACCCGGTTGCAGAAAAAGTGGTCGGCGACCAACAGGCTCAAGCGATGGTATCCCGCGACCGCCGTGGAGGATATGAGATTGAGATGTAAGGTGTCGAAACGAGCAATGCTCACCGACATTCCCATCGTTCAAACCCCAGCTTAGCATGACCATCAAAAAGGGGAGGCTTCGCCGGGGGGAGGCTTTGTGTTCGGTGTTGACAAACACAGGGGAGGTTTTCCTGGGCTATGGCAATCGCTATCAAGAGGGACTCCAAGACGAAGTCCGGCGCACGGGCATCTCTAGCAGGATGGAAACACAGCGTACTTCATTTGATCAGATTAGCCAAAGTTTGGTGTCATCAATCATGAAAGTAAAGGCGATAGACGAAACAAATCGAGATGATCACTTAAGGCCTGAACACTGGGCATAAGGCTGACCCTCACGAAGCATTTCCTGAGGAAAGTGAACCACTAATCGGCGCTAATCGACACTAGTCAGCTCAACCGGTTTTGAATTAGTGCGAATTAGGGAAAATTAGTGTTCCCCAAAAACGGAGGAGCCGTAATTCAGGCGGAACTGGCCAATCGTCAACAGCCTTGATCGGTCTAGTGAGGCACCAGACCGATCAAGAGTGCGATCGTGACAGCAAAATTGCTGTTACTCAAAACCTAGCGTATTGCCAAAGCGATTACGGAATTGAATAAAATCAACAAAACCAACCGTTCCATCATCATCAATATCAAAGATGGCGTTGAAGTTTCCGTCCGATGAAGTGCTGCCAAAAGTGTTGCGGAAAGCGATAAAGTCGTTAAAGCCTGTCGTGCGGTCGCCACTGCTATCACCAAAGTAACGGAAGAAATTATCGGCAGCTTCAGCACCAAATAGCCGATCTCCGCCAGCCGTCCCATCCCCATTACCGTCCAGAAAATTACCAGACGAGTCGGTGATCTTGTTGGCAAAAATTAGCAGCTCGTAATTACCGTCGTTTAATCTTCCGTTTGTGGTTCGGGTACCAGCGAAGGTCAAGGTCGCAACAGTTTGCCCGCTGCCGTTGACGGTGGTTGTAAAGCTGACATCAACAGTACCGCCGCTGGCCCCACGCTGAATGATCTCGAAGGCCCCTTCCTCGATTGTCACTTCGGTTTCGAAGGTTACCAAAACTTGTTCAACGCGGCTGCGTTGCGCGGTTCCGTCACCAACGACAATCGTTTCAATGCCGTGGTTGACGGCGGGAGCTTCTACAGCGTTCAGTAGATAGACTCCGGAACCAACTTCGGCCTCGACTTGCAAGACGTAAGTCCCCGCCCCTGGTGCGGTGAAAGTCAAGGCTGCGTTCTTTCCATCGACAGCTGAATCTGTATCCGCAGCCAGCACAGTTCCCGATGAATCAAGGACGGCGATCGCCGGATTCAAGGTGTTTGCATTGAGGCCACTGGCAGGATCCATCGGTGTTGATGTGGTGAAATGAACGCGTTCGCCGGCGGCAAGCGTAATTTCGAAATGGTCCAGCGGATCACCGCCGGAAGTGGCCGCGTCCAACCAGCCGATGGCAGTCTGGTCAATCGTTAGCGGACGCAAAGTATCCGAAATCGCATCGTTGCTTTCGGTCTCATGACGCTGAGGCTGGACAGTTAAGAGGTAATTTCCTGTGGCCGTCAGATTAGTAAGGCGAAGTGTATAGATACCACCATCCACGACAGAAAAGTCGGTAATGCCGAGGTCAAAGTTGGTTGCGTCGAAACCTGTGGGGTCGGCGGAGCCGGTAGCGACGACAGTGCCGCTGGGGTTAACTAACTCCAGCGTCGCATCGGCAAAGCTAACGCCATCGAGTCCGCTGAGCAGAACATCCAGTTGCTGACCGACATGACCGGTTAGATCGAGTTCATAGAAGTCGTCGTCAGCATTCACGAACGAGATAACCGAATCGTTGGTGAGAGAGGCTTCGAAGGCACTGAACTGTGAATACACGGAGGAACTGGCTTGATAACCAATCACGGATGATGCACCGAAGTCGTTAAACGGGTCGCCAAATTCGACATCGGTATAGACCAATCGCAACGGCATCGCGGCATCATCGAACAACTGCAGCTGGAAGGTGGCCTCACCATCTCTAACAAGGAAGTGATTCTTATCTTGCCACTGAATGACTAACGCGTCTTTTCCATCAATCACAACTTCATCCCAGAATACCTGTCCTCCGGTATAAAGGTCGGTCCAAAGAGGGACCACGCCAGCGTTGAAATCGGTTGTCGGCAACTCGCTTGGAATATAGTCAAGGTCCTGCCCACCTCCCGCGATGATGCCCCCGTTGTTTCCAATCGTGACGTTGCCGGCTGGGATGATCGAGTTGCCAACAGTTGTTATGATCGTTGCTTCGCCATCGTCCCCAAGAATCAATGCGGTACCTGTCGAGGAGATATCAACAAACTTTGTGGCCGAATCGAAGGTGTGGACGGTGCCTTCATTGAGAGAATACCCAATGACGGCAAACGCACCGAAGCCCGATTGAGAATCGGTGATTGCTAGCGGACTGGCTGCTGTTGAATCCGAATTGGCTTCTTCGGTCATGAAGCCCGCTTTGAAGTCAACATTCACGTTACCGGTGAAATCGCCGCTGATTCGCAAACCGTAGAGATCATCGGCAGAGGGTTGGTAGATGTCAGTGATTGCCGGCAAGCCTGGTGCGGGGCTAGAAAAGCTGTCACCGATCGGTGCTCCTGTTGCATCGAGCCACTCGATGGTAACGATCCCAGTACCGTCGACGGGCGTTGCGATCGCCGTAACGGGCATCATCTCGGGCAAGTGGATTAAGAGATCGTCGACATCATCGGCTGCGGAAAGAATAACCGTGCTGGCAATGGAGTGGGCCAACAGATCAGCACGTGGGGAGAGGAACGTCAGCGGGTTCGCATCGTAATCGGCAGGATCATCGTTATCGGTGATCGTACCAGTTGCAAGGGATAATGGTGGATCGGCATTCACGACGTCGGCGAACTGCAAACGGAAAGTTTCCGCGACCTCTTCGGACGTGTCGTCGGTAATCGAAACCGTTACGGAAACCTGAGACTGTCCCACGGGGATCTGATAGCTCTCCGCGGTTAACGGAACATAATCTTCGTTGGCAGTTGCCGAAATGTCGACGGTGGAGACATCAAAGGTGATCAAGTCGGTAGCTGCTTCAGGAATACTGACGACGAAATCGGCCGTTCCCGCAGCTTCGTCAACCGTCGGATTAGCGACAGTCAGATCGGGCAATGGGCTATCGAGCGCGTAGCCATAGGCACTGAGTTGAGCTCGAACGAGTGTTCCTGTGTTGCCACTGGCGCGGTCAATCACGCGGAGCGTCCAATCACCTGCGGAGCTCTCACCCCAGTTGCGAGCGCTGGTGAAAGTATGGGAGAAGGTAAAATTAGCCGTTTCACCGCGAGTTTGGGCCATCACAGAAGGAGTGCCGTTGGGGCTGATCAAGACCACTTCCAAATCACCCGCATCCGCATGACTGGTCTCTAGTTGCAGTTCGACATACTCCAATTCAAAGTTGTCTGCGATTGGAAGCACCCCCTCAACGCCATTCACGTTGTTGTCGGGAATTGGCAAGTTAAAATTGATTTGACCAGAATCACTCGAAAGCTCTTCGCCGACGGTTTGCCAAGTCAGCGCGAGATTCACAGCGGCTTCGGCATCAACCGCGCCGAAGCCGTACTTGTGATTAACCCACAGACCCGCCGCGTTTTGCATCCAGTCCGAATCGGTGGGGTCGTTGCGACGTGCAGAACCAGCGAGGACGTGTTGAACATCCCGCGATGTGAGGTTCTCGTTGGCATCGAGCACCAGGGCGACGACACCAGCAGCGAGCGGTGCTGCCGATGAAGTGCCACCAAAGCTGTTTGTATAGTCACCGGATGAGTAGCCACTAGCGCCTACAAGATCCGTTGTCGTGATTCCTCGCGTCCCGCCATTGCTATGGGCGACAACCAAGAGCGGCGCGCCTGATTCGCTGTATCCAGCTTGCTCGCCCGCATTGGTAATCGCGCCGACCGCAATCGTGTGACGCGAGTTGGCATACATGTCGTAATTCACGTCATCGTTATTGCCCAAACCATTTCCGCCTGCCCAAACGTAAATCGATCCAAGGCCGTTGCGACCGTTAACAGCAGCGTTCGCAAAAGCAGCACGAACCTGCGGTCCTGGTTGCTGATTTGGGTTGAGAGTACCGACATCGTTTGGTCCCCAACTGTTGTTGTAAACATGAATGTCGTCCCAGTGCAGTGTGAGAGCAGCGGCCTCAGTCGTATCGGTGACACCCCCAGCGATCAAGCGGATGCCGGATAGTTCTGCATCAGGGGCAGCACCGGAAACACCCAGGTTATTGTCTTGCACGGCAGCCACGACCCCGCCAACCGCCGTCCCGTGATTGTCACCCGCTCCCGGACTCGGGTCGTTGTCATTCCCGTTATAGTCAAAGCTGAGGTCGGCACGATAGTTGGCCGCCAAGTCGGGATGGGTGTGCTCCAAACCATCATCGACTATCGCCACGACAACACCGGCACCACGATAGGTATCCCAAACGTCGGTAACATTCGCGTCTTCGCCCGTGAGGGAACCAGAGAACGAACCCGTATTGCGCAGATGCCACTGATTGGGAAAAAGCGGATCGTTCGGAATCAAGCGTGTAGAAAACTGTCGCTCAACCAATGGATAGACCAATGATGGAGATCGGTCGACGCCAAGGTGCTGCAACGCATCGGGGCTGGATAGCGATTGTTGGAATTGGACAATCAGCGCATCTTGGATCCACGGTGATGGAGTGATCGTTTTAAAAATCGCGGGTCCATAAGGAGACTGAATATCGATCGCTTGCTCCCATCCAAACAACCACTCGTCTGATTGATTTGGAAGACCAACAATGGACGAAAGGTCGAGGCCCGTCGTCGACGATTGGACCGCTGCTTTTTCGGATTGAGTTGCCGAGAGATCAACCGAATTCGGCTGAGGGGCGATCGCGACAGCAGCAAGGTCCAATTGAGGTTCATTGTACATATCGGCTGCTAACAGAAGTCGCGACCCTAGATGCTCCAGAAGCAAGCGACGGGAGCCGTTTTGTTGACGGGAACGGGCTCGCTCGGAACCAAAACGTCGAACTGAAATCGCCATGAACAAAGTCTCCCTGCGTAAAGGATAAAGCCGCTCGTGACCAATGAATTGACAACAAAGTAGCCACTATGACCCGCTCTCAATATAACCTTCTGCAGGGGCACAAACCTAGGGGTTCTGGGGGTCACAAGGGCCACCCCTTCCTGCGAGCGGGTATCTTCGTGGGCGGCAAAGCCTTGTTTTCGGTTTTCAGGCCTGAGGCGATTTTGACTCAGAAGGCGGCAAACGTCTCTGCCCCAGCGATTTGATCATCAAAGAATCCTGGCCCGATCTTCCTGCCCAATGTCTCTTGATGTTGGTATTCAACGTTTAAGCTGAGCTGCCATGCGGCCGGCCGCAACCATGGGGTTTAGTGGAACCAGGTAGGATCCGTCGGGGATCGAGATCAGGCGAAGCCTGAACACCGAACACAAAGCCTGACCCTGGCGAAGCCTTCCCACAAAGCCTGACCCTGGCGAAGCCTTCCCAATTGTCGCTGATAGAGAAAACGAGTTATCGCTAGACAACGCGTGTCGCCCGTTGCTATGATGGGTTAGTTTTTTTGGGCCCCCGGAATCCCATTGAAGGACGGGTTGGGGGCGATCTTGAGCTGCGAACTCGAAGCGGGGTAATCTCCGATGAAGGCTCCCCTGTGGCTGGCTGGCACTGCCATCCTTGGCCTGTTCTCTCTGATTCCAATCGTTGCTCATGCTGCCGACGAATTGCCGCCGCGTATTCTGAAGAGAGTTCGCGAGGCAACGGTGTTTATCAAGGTCACGCAGCAGGGGGCTGGGGGGCGCGGCAGCGGCTTTTTTGTGCAGAAAGACCTAATCGTGACCAATGCTCACGTTTTGGGGATTACCGAAGATCAGCCGGTTCTGCCCGACGATGTGGAGGTGGTTTTAAATAGTGGCTTGCCAAATGAGTACGCACTCAAAGCCAACATTAAGGCAGTCGATGTTTCAAGTGATTTGGCTTTCCTGACCGTACCACTCCAATCGCGAGTGCAACCGCTCGAACTGAAGCAATCGGATGAGGTGCAGGAGACGCTATCGGTATACATTTTGGGGTTCCCGCTGGGAGAGGCACTCGATCTTAATTCCCAGAATCCCTCGATCACAATCGCCACGGGAAGTGTATCAAGCTTGAGGCGAGATAAGTATCATCGCATCAGCGAGATACAAATTGACGGGACGATTATTCCAGGTAACAGCGGTGGCCCCATCATCGACTCCCAGGGCAACTTGGTTGCCGTGTCCGTTGCGACTCTGCTGGGGCTAAATGTTGGTTTCGCCATTCCTGCCGACATCGTGCAATTCGATCTTCAGGGCCGGATTGATCGTCTTGGCACTAAGCACGTTCGACTATCTGAGACCGAGTTTACAGTTCGCAACACGATCAGCATCATCGATCCGACTGATCGAATCACAAACGTTGGGGTCTACTACTGGTGGAGCAAGAGAGATTCGAATCGACCGTTAGACAAAAAAGGAAAATTCCCCACGTACGGAGCCCCCGGCGACGGACCACGCAAAAACGTTTTGCTGAAGCGGGACATCAAATCGAAGGTCTGGCAAGGAGAGCTGCCCAGGCAGACAGTTAACGACGATAAAGACCTTTGGCTTCAACCTGCCATAGCGGAGGGTCGGAAAGTACAGCTGACCGGCGCTGTAAATCATTCCCAGCGAACTGGCTCGAAGAATGCCGCTGACTCTCACATCGCCAATGCCCCAACCGGGACTGCAAAGAATCGGCCTGCTGTCCCCCGCATCTCAAAACCAGAAAGCCAGAAAACGCCACCTTCAAACACGGCTCTGGCACGCAGGTTTCGCCGGAAGTTCACGCCGGTTGAGGTCAAACCTAGGCTTGCAGAGGACGTCGATGCTCTCGATGCGATTCGCGAGGTTGCTGATGATGGTTCAGTCTACTCTTACACTTCAGTCGAAGCCAAGACGATTGAGTTGAGCAAGAACAAACTCATTCAAATGGTCTCGGACCCTCGTGGAGACAAGGTGTACGCGGTCTTCGAAAACGAATCGAAGGTGAGTGTTTTTAGCGTTCCCGATTTCAAAAAAATCGCGGAGATCGCCGTGCCGCGGAACCCGGTGGCCATTTGGTGTGACGCCGAAATTTTAGCCATAGCCTGTGATGAATCGCGAGTCATCGTCATCGCCGATACGGAGACGCAGACAATCGTGCGGGCCGTGCCGCTTCTCGACTATCCAGATTTGAAGCCTGTTAGGATCGCAGGAACCGCGCCCGATGGCAGCCTAATGACGCTGTGGAGAGTCAAAGCCAGCGATTGGCAAACTTGGGTGTTCTTATCGGAACGGGATGGCAATACGGAATTCCTGTTCAAGGAGGCAATCGACTGGTGCACATTTCCGGCTGGCGCAAAATGGCTTTGGACCCAGTACGGATTCTCTGGCAGCCCCTCAGGCGCACCAACTCTCTACTCGCTGCAGGACGGAGAGCGTCTTTCATTGCAAAACGCATTCGGAAAGAAGGGCCTTTCTTTGCATCGCGGATGTGGACATGGATTTGTCACAAAGAGCGGGGATCAGTTTCTCCTCCCGATTCAGGGGGACGGGTTTGCTGACGAGAAATCACCGTATGCCGCCGTTACTCTTGTCGCCAATTCGGACTTAACAAAGATCCAACGCGTTCTCCCAGGCAGCGTGTTTGCAGAGTATCCGCATGAAGACTGTTTTGTAGGTTGGCAACAAGGCGAAAGAGACGGACCCACCAAGGATTCTCCCGAGATCCTGTACTACAGTCGGTCTACTGGGCGCATTTTTAGGCGAGTCGTTGTTCATGGGTACAAACCCCACAATGCTAGATTTCTTCGACGTGAGGCGAATCCAGATCTTGTCTTTGTTCCCGGACAGGAGCTGATGCTTATTCAAGATCGGCATGCTGCGATCGGAGAGGTCACGGTGATTCGCTGTGGCCCGGTTGCAGAGCCAGGAGCCGTTTCATCGGATCCGAAAATTGCACTAAAGAACCAGCCTCCGAGGAAAGCTCGCGTCGGCGCACCGCTGGCCTTCACACCTAGTTTCGTCAAGCCAGCTGAAGCAAAGAAGGTTGTGTTTCGGCTAGCGCAAGGGGTGTTTGGCATGGAAATCTCAGCAGATTCCGGTCGAATATCATTTACACCGAGCGCTGCAAATCTGGGAATGTACGACATCAGAATTGTCGCGGACGTTGACGGAGTCGAAGTGCCCGTCGCCAGCTGGGTACTTGAAATTGGTTTTGATTAGGGCGGGCTTTGCCGGGCTCTGGCCTGGTTAAGTCGTCGGCTTTGAGCGACGAAATAAGTTGCTGAGATCGTCAAAGAAAGTGTACAGCACGGGGATCGCCACCAAGGTTAAGCCGAGGGAAAGCGTTTGCCCTCCAGCCGCCAGCACGGCGATCGAACGACGCTCTTCAGCCCCCGGCCCGGTGGCGATCAACAGCGGCAACAAACCGGCGACGAACGACAGCGTGGTCATCAAGATTGGCCGCAAACGGTCGCGGTTGGCTTGCAAAATGGCTTGATGCCGCGCGATTCCTTGACGACGCAGCGCGTTGGTATGGTCGACTTGTAAGATTGCCGCTTTCTTGACCACGCCAAACAACACCAAAATTCCCAGCGCCGAATATAGGTTCAGTGTTTCGCCGCCCCAGTACAGACTCAACAAGCCGAACGGGATTGCCAGCGGCAGCGAGAGCAGGATGATCAAAGGATAGACTAAGTGCTCGTATTGGGCCGCCAGCACGATATACATAAAGACGATCGACAGCACGAATGTCCAACCAAAGTCGGCCAACGTGCGTTCGAGTTCGCGTCCGCCCCCCAAGACTTCGATATTAAATCCGGGTGGTATCCCCAGTTCGGCTGCCGCCGCTTTGATCGCTTCGATTCGGTCGGCTAGCGAGTAACCATCGGCGATATTCGCCCGCACCGCGACCATCCGCTGGCGACTCAAGCGATCGATTCGAGAAGCCGATGTTGTCGGCTCAAAACCAACCACGTTATCAATGCGAGTCAGCGCGGCCGAGCCAGCTCCCGCCGATTGGCCAATATTATCTCCACTTCGGTCCGCGTCTTGAAAATCAGACATCGAACGATTGCCGGCCGAGGCCAAGCTGCGGTCGGTCGGCAACAACGAGGGATTGGTGCGTACGTAGAGTTGAGAGATCGACTGGACGTCGCTGCGATCCAGTCCAATCAGCCGCAGTTCCACATCGTAAGCGTCGCCGGCGGCACGATCGAGAAACCGCGACACCCGATCGTTGCCACCGACGGCAACCCGCAAGGTATCAGCGATCTCGCGGACTTCGACTCCCAAAGCGGCGGCCCGCGGGCGATCAATTCGCACCAACAATTCCGGATTGTCAATCTGCAGCGTCGAATACACATCCACAAAGCCGGGTGTCGCCTCGGTCTTCTCGCGTAGCGCGTTGCTGAAGGAGAGCAACCGTTCGGGATCGGGCCCGGTGATGGCAAGATCAATATCGACCGGGGCACCCTGCCGAAGCGAAGTTAGATTGCGAACCGAAATGCGAAGGTCGGGAATCGTGTTTAACCGCTGGCGAATCTCTTGCATCTTCTCCCGCTGGGTGAAATTGTCTCGCCAAGCCGCCGCGGGATCGCCGGCCCATAACCCATGCCACAAACGTCCCAAGGAAAAACTTCGCGTGCGGCTGTCGGTCAACTGAATGAACAGCCCCGCGCGGTTTACGTCGCCGAAGCTGCGAGTGCCCAGCGTGGTCAGCACCGTGCGGACGCCCGCCACCTGGCTGAGCTCCTGCTCGACGCGTTCAATGGTTTTCTCCATGGCCTGCATGCTGGTACCTTGCCTAGCCTCAATGCGAACCTCAAACTCAGATTCGTCAACATTCAGGGGTACGTAGTCACGGGCTACCCATTGGCTGAGCGGCACGTTGGAGGCGATGACCAGCACCACCACCGCCAACACGGCCCAGCGAAATCGCAAGGAGAGCCGCAGGACCCACAAGTAGGCCGCTTCGATCCAGCCGTAAAATCCTCGCCGCGAGGCGACCGGCGCAGCGACGTTCGCTTTGCCCGAGCCAGCCGATGGACCAGCGGCGGTCGATTTTGCTGGCTTCAGCAAGGTGCTGCACATCATTGGGGTCAGCGAAAAACTGATCACCATCGAGATCAGAATTGCCACCGTGGCGGTGACGCCAAATTGAAACAGCATGCGGCCCGTGACGCTCGACAGAAATGATACTGGTAAGAACACGATCACCAGCGAGAGTGTCGTTGCCAATACGGCCAAGCCAATTTCCTTGGTGCCCACGACGGCGGCGACTGAAGGCTGCATGCCTTTCTCTTCGATGCAGTGGTAAACATTTTCCAAGACCACGATCGCATCGTCGATGACCACGCCCACCATCAACACGAGCGCCAGCATCGTGACGTTATTTAGCGTGAAGCCGAACCATTTCATGAAGGCGAAAGTGGCGATGATCGAAGCGGGAATGGCCACCGAGGCAATCAGCGTTGATCGCCAGGAACGCATAAAAAGCAACACGGTTAGACAGGCGAAGATCGATCCGGAAACCAAATGTCGTTCGATTTCATGCAGCGCTTCGACAATGTATCGCGATTGATCTTGGATGATTGTGACTTCGACATCATCGGGCAGCAGCTCGCGACACCGCGGCAGGCGTGCTTTGATGCCGTCAATCACGGCGACCGTATTTTCACCCGATTGACGCTGGACGGCCAAAACAACCGCCGGTGCGCGGTTCAAATGAGCCAAGGTGCGGACTTCTTTGGTGCTGTCACTGACAGTGCCCACATCGCTAAGGCTGATTGGCGTACCACCGACGGTGGCGATCACCAAATCGGGGAATTCATGCGCGTCGGCCACTCGCCCCAGAGTCCGCAAAGCTCTCTCGCGCTCGCCCTCATTCACGCGGCCCCCGGGAACCTCCGCGTTCTGCCGCGTCAACGCCTCTTGGACTTCGAGGATGGAAATGCGATGCGCCGCCAGGCGACGGGCATCGACATCGACGCGAATCGCTCGATCGGCCGCTCCGGCGATCTGCACTTCGCCGACCCCGCTCGAAGACTCGATGACGTTCTTGACGTAGGTTTCGGCGAGGACGAAAAGTTCCCTGGAGGAACGCGGGCCTGATACCGCCAGCGTCATGATGGGCGAGGAGTCAAGGTCTCGCTTCTGCACGATCGGTGGATCAACGCCCGGCGGTAATTGGTTTCTGATGCTGGCAACCGAATCGCGGACATCTTGAATCGCCGAATCGATATCGCGGTCCAATTCAACAGTGACAATGACAAACGAGCGGCCGTCGGCAGAGATTGACCGCAGTTCGTCGATACCGGCCACCGTGGCTACGGCGTCTTCGATCACCGAACTGATCTCCGACTCCACCTCCTCAGCGGCCGCACCGACGTAAGTCGTGCTGATATAGATCTGCGGCAGATCCATGTTGGGAAAGCGGTCTACGCCCAAGGAAGGAAACGCCACCGCACCCGCGACCACCATGGCGGTGACCAGCATGAGGGCGAAGATTGGACGTTTTACGCAGACTTCTGCTAACCAGTACAAGCGTCAGGTCCTTTAATCCAACTGGTGCTGTTCGCCAGTTTCCAGGCGTGTCGTTTCCAGGCGTGTCGTTTCCAGGCGTGTCGTTTCCAAACTGGCCGTTTCCAGTTCCGCCGTGCCGCTTTCCAAGACTCTGGCGATGCGACCCTGGCTGGCGTCTTTAAGGATCACATCGCCTTCAGCCAAACCCTCCAAGACTTCGCGTCGCCCGTCGCGGCGTTGGCCCGTCAAGATGGCGTGCTCTGAGGCCACGCCGTCAATCACTTTCCAGACTTTATCGACCCCGGCAAACTCGCTGATCGCCGAGGCGGGGAGAACGAATCCGCGGGCTTCCGGGTCGATGAAGATTTCCGCTTCGCCAAACAGGCCCGCTTTGAGTTGCAACGTTTGATTGTCGATTAAGGCTTCGAAAATCAAGGCGCGGCTGCGAAGGTCAAGCGCCGGACTGATGCGGGAGATGGTCGTTTCGATCGGCCCGTCGAGCGAGTCGATATGGATCCGTACCGCTTGTCCGCCTCGCAGTTGTTGGGCATATCTCTCTGGCACCGTGCCACGAAACCGCAACGGATCGGTGCTGACCAGCACGAGGATGGGCTGGCCGATAGCCAAGTAGCTTCCCGGAGCGACTTGCCGTTGCTGGACATACCCGTCGATGGGGGCCACGATGACCGCGTCTCGGCGAAATTGCTCGGCCAAATTGAGTTCTGTTTGCCGCACGCCAATCAAGGCAATTTTCTCACTGACGCTGTTGAGCGAAGCGGCATAGCGCGCCGACGCCACCTGCTCGGCCGCTTCGGCTTGTTCCAATTCACCCCGCGAAAAGGCCTTTTCGCTGTAAAGCTGGCGAGCACGCTGGAGGGTATTTTGCGACTCCCGCCAGAGCGCTTTTTCTTGCCTCACGGGGGGCGATTTTTCGGGATCGAGCTCAGAGACTGGCCGTTCCGGGGCGAGGCCCACCGCGGAGCGTGCTTGTTCCAGAAGAGCGGCGGCCTGGGCTACTTTTAACTCCAGTTCGCCTTGGTCGAGCGTAACGAGGGGTGTTTCCGCCGACACAAAATCGCCCAAATCAACGTGCACCGTGGCAACGCGACCAGCAACTTTGGCACCGACGACCGCTTGTTCGTCGGCAATTAAATTACCTTGGCTGCGAACAATTTTCGCCCATGGTTGTTGCTCAATCACCAACAGTTCGGCGGTCAGCGTTTCCAGTGCCTCCGCTGACTGACCGGCGGAGTTTTCGGAGTCACCAGCCGAACCAGCAGCTGGCGATCCCGCACCGCCCGGTGCACAACCGACAACGGCAAACGCCAGTAATCCAAAGCAAACCGCCACGTGGAAGCGAACGGAAGTTTGCCAGCGACGATCGATCAGGGTGAATGATTGCCGCATGGGCCGGATAGCTCAGGAGCCTGGGGAGTGCCGAGTTTGAACACGGAAACCCGTGATTTATCGGGACAGGTGGGAATTGGCAGGTGTTAGCATGGCAACCGCATGTGCCGTCCGCCGGGGCTTTCCCATTAAAGCCAGCCAGGCGGTAATCGGCAAGCGTTCAAGCGGGACAAAAATGCAGGACAAAAATGCTGAACCGCGGACGCCTCGTCGAAAGTCCCGCAGTAATCCCACAGAAGTCCCACAGGCTGTCAGATCAGGCGACGTGGAAACATTCTTTGATGCGATCGCGCAGATCGATCGTCCGCTCGACAATCTCGGGATGTTTCAGACTGACTTCGCGCAGCACGTGCTGAAAACGCCGCGTCGCCTCGGCGAGGTCTGGCTGGCTGGCGGCACGGTACGCTGCAAAAGAACCTTGCAAGGCGTCAATGTCGTCTTGATTGCGTCGCTCGGAAGACAGCACCGAAACGATCTCGGTTAAGCGAAAACTGAGCATCATATGACTGAAACGATCCTCCAGCGGCGGCACGCCCAGCTCCATTTCTTCGGCGTACCATAACAGATCATCGCTCGGGGAGCCCGCCCCAACGTCACTTTCGGTGCTTTCGTGGGTCGCATCTGGGCTGGCCAACTGGGAGTCACGCGGCAGCGAATTATCGATATCTTTCGGGTATCGAACCGCTCGGTTGATACTTATAAAGTCTTGATGGACACAGCGGTTACTGGTTGGTGCGGGGGCTGGGGGCGCGAGCGCGCCGCTTTGTTTGGCCGCTTCCCAATCGGCTCGCGACTCGTGCAGCGAGAAAGCGAACTCCTGGTCTTGCTCCAACGGGTACCCGTCGAGCCGGACCAGCTTGGGGACGGGGGCGCTCGCCGCCAACACGTTGCAGACCGTGCAAGAGCACTCGAAATCATGCTGTGCGGCGGTTGCCGCCAGGGGCACCCGCAGACGCTCGTTCTGGATCACACGAGCGGGAATTTCAAGGCTGGCGTGTTCTGTCACCAGCCACACTTGGAGATGTTCACGCAAGAGGTCGACCAGCGATTCCTCGAGCCTTTGCCAATGCTGTGCTGACAGCTCGGCAGGCGATTGGCCCCACTGCCAAAGTTTTTCCCAGCCGAAATTCAGCATAGCGCGGCAGGCGTGAAAGTAGATCACCATTTCATGCAGGCCCCAGGGCGCTCGCATGAATGAGGAGAGTTCCGCCGGGATCGGAACTGACGCATAGCCGGCGTACATTTTTGACAACTGTAAGTCGATCGTTTCCGCCAGCCACTGGCGAGCTTCGTGAAGACATTCCCGCGGGGTGCGACCGGCCAGATCGGCCCGTGCGGTCAATAACCAGGCTTTGTGAATCGCCACAGTCAACGCGTCTCGCGCGTCGGCTCGTTCTAGCTTCTCCACCGCTAGCCCACGCTCACCCCGCACGGCCGTCAACATGTGCTGTACAAAAAATTGGCTTAGTGGTTTACCCCACAAAATCTCACGATGAGGAGCAGGCAAAATTAGCCGCCTGTCGGACAACGAGGATGCCAGTGACCATGATGGCGCTGGCGACCCGAATGGCACCAGCGACCCGAACGGCGTCAACGTAGAGAGCGAGGGAGGATTTGCCAAATCGCTGGTGATTCGCCACCAGGTGGGCAGGGCATAGCCAATCTCGATCAGCTCTTCTTCAGCTCCGTCGAGTTGTTCCAAGACAAAACAACCGCGGCGCCGCAAGTGGCCAAGCCCCGCTCCGCTGAGGAGCTGTTGCTCCGCTAAATCAATCATCGCCCAATTGGCACGGGGTTCAATGTTTGCCCAGCATGCCGCCCGCTTGCCATGCTCGCTTGGTGCTGCCCAAGCGTCGACAGAAATGATTTGGCTGGGTAACGTCTCCAAGAACTCCGCACTGGCTGGATTTCGGTAGCGAGGCCACAGCCCGACCAAATCCATCCAACAATGTGGGTCATCGGTGAGACATGCCACCAGCGTCGAGGCATCCCCGAGCGTCAGCGGTCCCAGCAGACGCTGTTCCAGCTGGTCGGAAACGACCATCCAATGCGACTCGAAAGCAACAGCGGGCGAGCAGGATGCAACCGCAGAAGTGGCAACCGCGCCGCTGGCTTGGACCCGTTTCGCAGATGCCACTTTGGCACGACTGACATCTGCAGTAACACTGGACGCAACACTTGACGCAAAAATTGACATCGATCTGGTCCTCTCAGGA
>CAZHTX010000028.1:0-5213 GCA_964535475.1 uncultured Pirellulaceae bacterium | reverse complement strand
AACACTGGACGCAACACTTGACGCAAAAATTGACATCGATCTGGTCCTCTCAGGAAAGGTGAAGCGGCGGCCGAATCGAACCGACGCTGGGGAAATCGCCAAGCAAACCACCGCGCCCTTCGCAGTAATCCACTTTGCAACAATCGCTTCCCTGAGTTAGGAAAATCCCTAGATGCATATCAGCCATACAGGTGATGGCCGATGATCATGACTATACAGAAGGCGACATCTGAAAACAGGTGTACACGGTGTAAAAGTCAAATTTTTTCTGAGCGACAAAATTTGCCCAACCCGTTCTGTCCCCACAAACCAACTGCCGATGCTGCAGCAACGCCACACCAGAACAATGTCTGATCCGCGAATGCAGCATTCGTAATCCGCTCGCCGTCACTCGACTTTAATGCTGGCAACCGCTTGCTCGATCGCTTCCTGGCTCAAAGCGACCTTCACGACTCGGCCCTCGAAATCGAGCACGACGACGGCGGGGAAAGAGACGATGCCCAGTTGTTCGGGCAGGCTTTCGACTGGGAACGAAGTGGTCGCATCGGCGTTTGAATTCGCATCCGGGTTCGCTGTTGAATTCGCTGTTGAGTTCGCTGTTGAGTTCGCTGAGGCGAAGATGCTGGGCCAGGGCATTTGCTCGGTTGCCAAGCGGATTGCTTGTTGGCGTCCGGCGACCGTGGAGTCCATGTTGACACCGACAATTAACACCGGTTTGCTCGCCCCGGCGACGAATTGTTCAAGCGGTTCGAAGGGCAGCAAAGACTCGGGCCGCTCGGTGGCCCAAAAGGGCATCAACACGATGTAGTCTTCGTACGCGGATAGCGTAAAGGGCTGGCCGGTAATCGTCTCCCTGGCGAGCATCGGCAAGGTCTTGCCGATCATGTTTTGGCGATTTTGAAAAGCTTGCACGGCGATCTGCGAATTGGCGGCGATGTCCGCGTCGTCCGCTGGGCTCAACTGTTGCTCGATGACTTCGTACAACGCGGCGGCTTCCTCGAGGCGGTCGAGCGACTCAAGTTGCAACGCGATGCTGACGAGGTACTGGAGGGTCAGCATGTCGGGTTGCGCTTTGGCCACGTCGTTCGCGGCGGCACGCCACTGGGAGACGGGCTGGGGTTTGGCGGCCAGCAATTCTTGCCGTAACCCTTCGAGCGCCGCGTAGCGTTCCGCGATCAAGAGTTCGACGGCGAGGTCTTGCACTTCCGGATCGCTGGAAGCGGCTAAAGCGGGTTGCAACGTGTTCCAAATCTGCGCCGCCGCCGAATCGTAGCCGTATTGCCTGAGCACGGTGCGAGCACGCTGAACGGCGTGCACCGAAGAGACATCCATCAATTCAGGGCGGCTGATTAATTGGCTGGCAAATCGCAGCACGTCGTCAGGCTCGGTGCTCACCCCACCCTGCAATCGTTCCAGCGAGAGACTGAGCAGCGCCGTGCGGCTGTCGCGCTTGACGGCGTTCTCGGGGTGATCAAGCAAGCTGATCGCATAGTCGGCCAACGTGTCCCCGGCGGCCAAGTCGCCCGCCGCGGCGAGATGGCTGAGCGCTTGCAGCCGAGCGCGGATGGCCAACGTCTGCTCAGCGCGGTCGGCCGCCACGGTGCCGTCGAGCAAACGCTCGGCAGCAGTTCGCTTTAGCAAAGCAACCCGTTTGATTTCCCGCAACAGCGGCTGGCGACTTTGCGACGTGATGCGAACGCCTCCCAACCTCCGCAGCTCGGCGTCGCATTGGCTGAAGAAGTTAATCAGTTCAAGCGAGTTGAGGTCAGCCGGTAATTGCAAGTCGGTGGCAATGTCGGCCACGCTTGGCGGCTCCGCTGCACTGTCGGCTGTTTCGCCAGTGGAACCGTCGCCAGTGAAGCCGTCGCCATTAGAACCGTCGCTGTCCGTGGAGCTTGCCGAGTCGGGTTCGCGGGGGCGCAGCGAGATGCCGGGAGGCAACGCGGGTGCCAAGGTGTCGGATTCGGCTGCTGGCGTGGAGGCGGGCGTATCGCTGGCCGTTTGCTCGACCGCTGCCGCGGGGGCTTCCGCAGAATCCTCAGGACCCGCACATCCTGTCCAGCCCGCAATGAAGACACCAATCAGCACGGTCAACCCAACCGTCCGGGTCGGCAACCAGCCGCGCCGTCCAGGCCGCGATCGGTGGGGCACGGGGACCACACCAGCGAGCCGGCAAGGAGTTAGAGATTGGCTGCGGCGGGGGCGGCTGTTGCGATGCATGATTTTTGTGGATGACCTCGGAAAAACCGCTGCGGATCGATCGCGGGTGGGGCAAATTCGCCACGCACACCGGCAATCGGCGAAACCTATCACGATTTGGAGTGTTAAAACGAAAGCTGGGCCGCACCTGTCCAAATTTGCTTCTGCCCGGAGCTCCCCACTAGGACGGTGCGGTCCAGTCTTTCTCATTCTTTTGCTTCCCCCGCTTGGCATTCTACCTCAGCACTCTACAGTGACCCAGGTTAGGAAAACTGTTTAGAGCACGCGGAGAAACGAGCGTTGGACGCCCCAAAAGTTATTGTAGTCGGTGCCGGACCGGGCGGTTTAGCCGCTGCTATGCAGCTGAGCCGAGCTGGTGCTCAAGTCACCGTGTTGGAAAAACAGTCGTTCGTTGGTGGACGCACCTCAGCAATAGAGCACGAGGGTTACCGTTTTGACACGGGCCCTACGTTCTTTCTGTACCCCCGCGTGTTGGATGAAATTTTCCAATCTGTCGGACGTAATTTGCGTGATGAAGTTCCGATGGAGCGGCTTGATCCGCAATATCGTTTAACTTTCGCCGCTGGTGGTCAATTAGATTGCACACCCGACATGGCCGAGATGGAGCGTCAAATCACCACCCTCTCGCCGGGGGACGCGGGCGCCTTCCGCCGTTACATGGATATCAATCGCACGAAGCTGGAACGGTTTCGCCCGATTCTGGAGTCGCCTTTCAATTCCGTCTTTGACTTGATGAAGCCAGCGCTGCTCGGCGCGGCTCCCCACGTGCATCCCACGCGATCGCTGGGCACCGAGCTGGAACGTTATTTCTCCGATCCCCGCTTGGTGATTGCTTTTTCGTTCCAAGCCAAATATCTGGGCATGTCTCCGTTTCAGTGTCCCAGCCTGTTCAGCATTCTCAGCTTTCTTGAATATGAGTATGGAGTTTTTCATCCCATCGGTGGTTGCAGTCGCGTGAGCGAAGTGATGGCTGATGTGGCGCGTGACTTGGGGGTTGATATTCGTCTCGACGAAGCGGTCACGGGGCTGGGGTTTGAGGGTAAACGCGTGACCTCGGTGACCACCGATCAAGCTCACTACGAGGCTGATAGCATCGTGATCGGTGCTGACTTTGGTGCGGCCATGGAACGGCTTGTTCCCAACAGCCTGCGTCGGCGCTGGAGTGATGAATCGTTGCAAAAGAAACGATACTCCTGTTCGACCTTCATGCTCTATTTGGGGATCGATGGCATCTATGACGATTTGCCGCATCATAACATTCACATCGCCACCGATTATCAGAAAAACTTGCGCGAGATTGAGCAGTTGCATGTGCTCAGCGAGGACCCCTCGATTTACATTCAAAACGCGTGCGTGACCGATCCCACGTTGGCTCCCGCGGGGAAGAGCACTCTTTACGTATTAGTGCCTGTCTCACACATGCATGAGAACATTGACTGGGAAGTGGAGTCGGATCGTTATCGCGAACTGACGCTGGATCGATTAGAAGCGATTGGGCTGGGTGATATTCGCCAGCGGATCGAGTTCGAGCGACGGATCACGCCGGCGGACTGGCAGAACGAGCATCATATTTATAAGGGCGCGACGTTCAATTTGGCTCATAACTTGGGTCAGATGTTGCACCGTCGTCCCCGCAACCGTTTTGAAGAGCTTGAAGGTGTGTACCTGGTCGGTGGTGGCACGCATCCCGGCAGTGGTTTGCCAGTGATTTATGAATCGAGCCGAATCACCAGTCGGCTACTGCTTCGCGACTTGGGGCTGGCGACCGACTTTATCGATCAGGCAGCATTACCTTGGAAAGGCAGCCGCAAAGTCGCTGCGGCTACGCTGGCCCATGGTTGAGTCGAGCCCTGCCCAGCTTGCGGCAGCGAAACTTCCAACACGTGAGGCAATGTCAGCTTGGTCCAAGATTGCGGCGGCAGAACGCTGTCGTCGCGTGGGTGCTGTTCGAGAATCGCTGGCCGCTCGCGCGGACGAGCTGGTCGATGCGACTGCTTCGGCCCAACGGCATGAGCCGAGTGAAACGTTAGCGGCGGAGTTAATCCCGCTTGCCGACGCTTGCCGCTTTATCGCTCGCAACGGTGCGAAATTGTTGCGGACAAAAAAGTTGGGGCGTCGCGGCCGACCGCTGTGGTTGTGGGGAGTTGCTGCGGAGATCGAGCGGCGACCGCGGGGCGTGGTGCTGGTCATTGGCACTTGGAATTACCCCTTATTTCTACCCGGCGTGCAGGTGGCCCAGGCCTTGGCCGCCGGCAACGCCGTCTGTTGGAAACCGGCCCCCGGTTGCGAACACAGCACTCGGTTGTTGGCCGAGTGTTTCTTCGCCGCTGGCATCCCGGCTGAGGTCTTGCAGGTTTTGCCCAGCGAACTCGAACCGACGCAGACGCTGATCGAGGCCGGTGTGGATTTGATCGTGCTGACTGGTTCGCACGGCACGGGGCAAGCGGTGCTCAGGCAAGCAGCCGAGCGGGTGACTCCGTGCATCGTCGAACTGTCGGGCTGTGATGCGATGGTCGTGTTGGCCTCTGCGGATCTCTCGCGAGCGGCCACGGCGTTGGCGTTTGGTTTGTGCTTTAATAGCGGGGCCACCTGCATTGGCCCGCGGCGCGTTTACGTCGAGGAACAGGTCGCCACGGAGTTTCTCGCCGAAGTGCGACAGGTGTTGGCCCAGCGGACTGGTCGGCTGCCGGTGCATCCCCGCGCCTGTCCTGCTGTGGAACAGGTGTTGAGTGAGGTTTTAGCGGCGGGAGCTGAGGACATTATGAAGCGTTTTCAGCTCGCCGAGTTGACGTCCCAGCAGAAGATGCCAGCGACGTTGTTTGGCAATTTGCCGGACGACTCGCGGCTGTTTTCCGCGGACCTGTTCGCCCCGGTCTCGGCGCTGCGAATCGTGCGTCGCGGCGAGTCGATTCCGCAACTCGTCAACGCTTGCCCTTACGGCTTGGCCGCTTCGGTGTTCGAAAACGATTCGGAGCTGAATTCTCCCACCGCCA
>CAZHTX010000027.1:0-24047 GCA_964535475.1 uncultured Pirellulaceae bacterium | reverse complement strand
GCGCAAGCGGTTAACACAAGCATGAAGAGACAGTGGGCAGGCAAATGGGGGCAGGACAATGGGGGCAGGCAAATGGGGGCAGGAAAATGAGGGGGCAGGGGGGCATGGCTAGGGTCAGGTCTTGTGTTCGGTGTTCAGGCCTAGCATGACTTCGATTTGCATTGCCTGTTGCCTCCACTTAGACGATTCTTTGTGGCGCCCTTCAGCTCGTCTGACTAGATTTGAAACGCTGTCGGTGCCGGACAGCCCAAACCATGGCCCCAACTCCCGCAGCGTTACCCCTGACCAACGCCGGCATAGCCAAGCTGCCATGTCACGTCCCGCCGCTGCGCCGCGGAATTTGGCGTACTCTGTCGCCTCAACTTGGTGAGCCTTCGCGGTGGCGGCAATAATTTCTTCGACGCTAACACTTTTTACTCGGCGGATCGTGCTGTGATGGCGTTGGGCGTTATCCCCTTCAGCCAGTTGAACCATCCGGCGGAGAAAGTCTTCGCTGCCGAAAACCCACTCGCGCAGCTCCGACTTGAATGGGTCGTCCGGTACGTTCATTCCTTCCTTGACATATTTTCGATAGGCGGTATCCGGATTCTTTCCGCCAACCGACGCATTCCAGTAGCTGTGCAGCAGATCATACTGAATCCAGTCGACGCGTTTGCTCTTCCGCGCATAGCCGGCAAAGCTGCTGTATGGCCAGCTTTCCGGATCGGCTGCCAATGGGCGACCGCCGTTGCAGGGATTCAGATGAATGTAACGACTCAGAGTCCAATAGTAACCTGCGTCTTCGACGAGAAAAGCTTTGTATCGACCCTGGTAGAGATGTCCGCTGCGTTGGTTGCGTTTGGCATACCAATTCGCATAGCCGGAAAGCCAATGCTGCATTCCGCTGGCGAGATTCGGTTCGGGGGTCTGAATCAACGCGTGGATGTGATTTGGCATCCAACAATAGGCCAGGACGATCCAACCGCTCCGCTGGACTTCGACCTGCAGGCCCTGCGTAAACCGCTCGTAGTGCCCGGGGTCATGGAACAGTTTGCGCCGTCCATCGCCCCGCGTGACGATGTGGTAATTAGCGCCCGGAAACTGGATGCGTGGTGGTCGCGGCATCAAATCGCCCTCCTAACAACAGTTGGAAACTAACAAACTGCCAATCCTACCCCTCGCCAACACCGAACACAAGGCCTGACCCCAGCGAAGCAGTTGGAGTGATCAAGGGACTCGCGACATTTTCCAGCAAGAGCCAATAATTGGTTACCAGCCTGACGCTTGCTGCGAGCACGATCAGCACTCTCCGCCCACGTTGGGGCCTGATTGAGGGACAGTGGTCCGCGATTGGATTCTAAGACTTTCCCGCCCGTCGCAGCGGCATGGGGGCGCACGCGTGAGTCCAACGAACCGGCCGCACCCCACATATTTCGCCAGTCCAGGCTGTGTCAAGTTTGTGGCGAGGTTGTTGTACCTTGCGTGATTTCTCGATTTTTCGCTAACTGGCTGTCAGAAATCGCTCGGTCGTTGTTTTATGTTATAGCCGACCAACTTGCCGCCATTGTTCAAAACCGGAAACTTCTTGTGGCTGAAATACCCGAGACGCGCGACAGCTTGATTCTAAGATTGCGCGACCCGCAGAATCACGAAGCTTGGAGCGAATTTGTCGAAATCTACCGCCCGGTGATCTACCGCTCCGCGATCCTTCGCGGGCTACAGCATGCGGATGCCTTGGACTTAGTCCAAACCGTACTTTTGTCTGTGACAGGTTCAATCGACAAGTGGGAGCGATCGCATGCAAACGTGAAATTTCGTCATTGGCTGCTAACCGTAGCTCGTAACGCCACCATCAACGCGCTGAAGCGACTTCAAACGCATCAACTGTGTACGGGCAGTCCGTTGGAGGAGGTTCCGGACGTCAGCACGCCGGACGACTTGGCTACGGAACGCTCGCTCGATCTCGAATATCGGCGGCAGTTGTACTTGCGAGCCTCAGACCAAGTCAGAACGCAGGTCCATCACGAAACGTGGAGAGCTTTTGAGCTATCCAGCGTCAGAGCGTTGAGCATCGCGGAAGTGGCCGCGGAACTCGGCAAGCCATTGGGCTCTGTTTACGCGGCTCGCAGTCGCGTCATGAAAAAGTTGCTGGCCGCTGTCGCACAACTCGAAGGAGCTGAATGATGAACCATGATCACTACAGTCCGAGCGAATGGCGTCGGTTTGTTGACGGGAACGTTACCGATGAAGAAGACGCCTGCTTCACCGCACATTTAAACGCCTGTGAAGACTGCGGTTCCGCACTCGATCGACTCGTCGCAGACAAGCAAGCTTGGAGTGATGTACAGAACTTGCTAATGCCCCAAGCGGATGACGTATTACCACAAGTTGGGACCGAGCTAAGCGAAGAACTTCCCCTAGTTGCTCGGCAAATTTTAGACACTCTGTTGCCCAGCGACTTTCCCGAATCGCTGGGCAGGATTGGTTCATTTGAAGTCCGTGCGGTGATCGGCTTCGGAGCGATGGGAGTCGTCTTTAAGGCTCACGATCGTTCCTTAGGCCGCTTGGTGGCTATCAAGGTCATGAGTCCAGCGTTGGCGACGAGTGGGGTGGCGCGGCAGCGATTCTCCCGCGAAGCGAAAGCGGCGGCTGCGATTCAACACGCAAACGTGATCGAAATCTACTCAGTGGCCGACCACCGGGGGCTCCCCTACCTCGTCATGCCTCTGATCAAGGGTGAATCTCTGCAACGGCGTGTGGACCGATCTGGTATTCCGGACTTACCTGAGTTGTTGCGAATCGCTTGCCACATTGCAGCCGGACTGGCAGCGGCCCATCGACAGGGCGTCATTCACCGCGATATCAAACCCTCGAATATTCTCATGTCAGAGGGCGTCGAAACTGCGTTGATTGCCGATTTCGGTTTGGCGAGAGCCATCGATGAAGCCACGATGACACGTAGCGGGACGCTGACTGGAACGCCCGAATACATGTCGCCCGAGCAGTCGCGAGGTGAAGGCTTGGACGTCAGCAGCGACATGTTTAGCTTGGGCAGCGTGTTGTATTTTCTGTGCACAGGTAGAGCCCCATTCCGCGCTCGCACAACCTACGGCGTTATTCGCAAGATAGCAGAGGATTCACCGCCGGCGATCCATGAGCTGAACCCCAGTGCGCCGGACTGGCTGGTCGCCATGATCGCCAGACTGCACCAAAAGTCGGCTTCTGAACGTCCCAATGCCTTACAGGGGTTGGAATGGTTCGAAGACTGCCTAGCACACGTCTATCAGCCTCGTACTAAATCTTTGCCCGAACCGTTTGTCGATGGCGTGCAACACCGCAAGCTATCTTTCTCAGTGCGTACCATAGGAATCGCTTGTATGTTGATTGCTCTTAGTTTCGTTGGATGGTTTTTGTTAACGAGTGTCCTCAATGATCCCACACCAGCGGCCACAGATGAAGGTGGACCCAATAAACCTGTCGCCAATAAAGTAAATACCGAGCCAGTGGTCGACCAGTTGGTGCCGGAAGCTGTTGATGCCAATTCGACTGCGGCCTGGCTATCCGCTGATCGTACCGTGTTCAAAACTATTCAGGCGCAGTTTCCCAATACCGATGCACGCCGCCAGCTGAAGGTCGATGTCAACCGCGGATCGATCGAAGTTGTCGGACACGACAAGGCTGAATTGATCCTCGAAATTCTCCAACCCCTTACCTCAGCGGAGGCAAGTGTTGATTCGCCGCGCAGCATTTTTGTGCCCCGCTACGATCTCGCTGTCAATGCCCAAACAAATACCATTGAATTCGATTCGTACAACCAAGATTATCGCCTGGACGTGCGGATCCTTGTGCCTCGTAATATCAATCTCACCGTAGAGAACTACTACGATGGCTACCTCCGCGTGGAGGACATCGCTGGTACTGTCAATGCCAGCAGCCAGAACAGTAGCATCACCGTCCAGAATGTATCTGGGAGTGTTTCAGCATCAAACTACAACGGTGATATCAACGTTTCGGTGAACAGCCTGCAGACTGACGATCGAGTGGATATCGAATCGTACAACGGGAATGTCGAACTGCGTTTGCCTGAAAGCATAGCAGCAACCATCGCCGTCTCGACCGCCGTGGGAGCTTATAAATCCGATTTCACTATCGAGCCAGCTAGCGGATCGACTAGCTTCTGGTTGGAAAAATACGAGTCCATCGAGAAGTCTAACATCGACGGCTATCGATTTGGAACCATCAACAGCGGCGGCGTACCGATGCGACTGGAGTCGGAAAAAGGAAGCATCCAAGTCCTGAAGGCAATGAATCGCGAATAGTTGACGTCCGAGCGGCTAGTTACCGCGGGGCGACGTAGCTCTCACGGCAACCGTGAATGATTGGTCCAGGCGACTAGCGCACGTCTTTCGCGGACGTAGTGATCGCGCCACGTGTCGTCGTCTGTTCAGGATTAGCGTGATTTTGGTCAGTGGCGGAGCCGCTCTGGTCGCATGCCCCCCTGACTGCGGCTGCATGCCAGCTGAGCGAAAGCGGTTAACACAAGCATGAAGAGACAGTGGGCAGGAAAATGGGGGCAGGAAAATGGGGGCAGGAAAATTTCTGGGATATATTTTCCTGCCAAACCTTTTAGGACGTGGGAGGATGCTTTCGCCAGGGGCAAGCATGACCCCGGCAAAGCCCTGGTTATGACTCAAAGCCAGCCAGCACGGTCGCGAAGGGGATGCCGCCGCAAGAACCGAATTGAGAGTCCCGCGAAAGTTTTGCTTTCGTGAGTGAAGGGGTGGTCATGCCGCACAAGAAACGAGCTTTTTGCCGCGGCGTGCCGAGGACTTGAGGGTGTCGTTTCGCCAGCTCCTCAACGGCCGCTTGGGCGGCTCGCCCGACCGTCCTTAAGGAGACTGCTGGTAACTCGCCAGGGGCTGTGCCTTGGCATGCCGCACAGCGACCGCAGGCGGAATCGAGTTGTTCGCCAAAATGGGCCGACAACGACCATGCTTGACACTGTTGCCCGCTGAGCATGCTCATGACTTGATCGACGCGGGCCACTTCGGATTGCTCGCGATCGAGCAATTGTTCGTAATAGTTATTTGCCAAACCACCGACATCGGTGATTGGTTTTAGTTTGCGATAGCCGTGCACCAGATCGCGAACGCGGACATTAATCCAGCCGCGTTCGCCCAAGTAATCCAAGGCCTTAATGATCCGCTCACGCTCCGCCCCCAGGCGCCGGCAAGCAATCGGCAGCGGAATGGAAAACCAAACTCGGCCTTTGGTCGCGGTGGCGAGAATGCCAGCGACAAATTCTCTACGCTCGCCGGAGAAATTCGCCAGAATTTGCTTGGACGTTTGCAGCGGCTGGAACTCATAGGTCTCGTAGCGAGGCGAAGTTGCTCGAATCCAGTCATCCAGCTCCAGGTAGGTCATTAACGTCCGCACGACGAGCGGGCGAATGTCTGTTTCCGCGGAAAGTCGGTAAAGACTTAAGAAAAACTCGTCGCTCTGCCCCGCCACGATTTCGAGTAGGCGCCGTACTCCGGCCAAATCGGGAGTGTCCCCGTAGGTGAAATTTTCCAGCACGACCCGGTCGTCGGGGACCAATAAAGTTTCGCAGATGGAGTCTTTGCCGTCGCGGCCGGCGCGGCCAATTTCTTGAGCGTACGCTTCCACTGATTTTGACGGATTGTAATGGTAAACGTATCGAATGTTCGGTTTGTCGATTCCCATTCCAAAGGCAATCGTCGCGATCACGATCGCCTCCTCGCTGGACAAAAACCACCGCTGGGTTTCCGCTCGCACTTCGGCATCCAGCCCGGCATGGTAGGGACGTGCTGGTAAGCCCTGTTTCGCCAGCAAGTCAGCCACCTCCATCGCCGTCTGCTGCAAAGTTACGTAAACCAGGGTGGGCCCCGTGGGACGCGATTGCAGCTTGGATAGCAAGAGTTGGTCCCGCGACTCGGGCGTCGTCAGCTCGCTCTGTAAAATCAGGTTGGCACGAAAAAACGGCGTGCGTACCGCATTCTCAGGCGCAATGTCGAAGACTTGGCAAATATCATCCATCACCACGTCGGTCGCCGTGGCGGTCAACGCCAACACGCGTTCAGCTTTCAGTTCGCGAGCAACATTGGCCAGTTTGAGATAATCGGGACGAAAGTTATGGCCCCACTGGCTGATGCAGTGAGCTTCGTCGATGGCGAAGAGGGAAATTCTCAAATCGCTGATCGAAGCCCGGAAGCGTTCGTTAAAAAACCGTTCCGGAGCAACATACAGCAGCTTGATCGAACCGTCTCGCAAACCCCGCATCGTGGCCGCTAATTCGCCGGCTGATTGAGACGAATCGAGCCGAGCCGCCGAGATACCGCGAGCGGCCAACGCATCACACTGATCTTTCATCAAGGCAATCAGCGGCGAAACCACCAAGGTCACCCCCGGAAACGTCAGCGCGGGCAATTGATAACAGAGCGACTTGCCGCCGCCGGTGGGAAATACCGCCACCGTGTTCCGCCCCGCCAGCAAGCTGTCAATCACTTGACGCTGCCCTTCGCGGAAAGCGGCCATGCCAAACCGTTCGGTCAATAATTGCTCGGCTAACGCTCGCGCGGCCGCAAGCTGCTCCGAAGTTTGCTGGTCAATCGCCGATTGGCCACTCACTGGGTTATCACTCACTGGGTTATCGCTCACCGAGTCAGGCTTTTTGTGAGGCGTTTTGTCAGGCGTGTTCGTCATGTGACCTGCCGCACTGCGCGTCGTGGTAGTCATCAGCCGCTCCGTGATTCGATATTCCGAGGGTTGTGGTCAACATGCCAGTACTTTACAGAATGCCACCTAGTGTGCAAGTGTTGGAGTGAACGAATTGGAAGGTTTTTTTATCAGCCCAGGTTTCCCAGCTAGCGGGGGTCAGCTGGCGTGGTGTCAGCTGGCGTGGTGTCAGCTGGCGTGGTGTCAGCTGGCCGGCGCGGTGGGCTGGCGGCTCGCGTTCGTCGCCAACTCAAGCAGCCGCGCGCCAGGCTGATTGGGATCAGGGCCACCACGGCGAAAAAAAAGATAGTGCCGGGCCGATGGGATTGCCAAGCGAGCGACAACTGTCCGTGAGCGGCGTAGATGAACGAACGTGTCATGCCGCAGCCCAGGCAGTCGACTCCCAGCATCGTGCGAGACCAGCAGGTCTCGGGTAGCTGCCATTCGATTCCAGGAACCACTACCCCGCGAGGCGGCTCGACTCGTAGCAGGGAGGCTGCCAGCACCACGAAACTAGCCCCGGCAAACCAATACAGCCACGCGGAACTGGCGCGCGCAGCCACTACGGAGCCTCTTCTCTGCCGTTAGGTTTCGCTGCGGCGGGTTGCTCCGGCTTCTCTGCCGCCTCTTGTTGATCAAGGTAAAACTGCAGTTGGCGTTTTAGCGGCGGCAGGTGAGCATCGACGCGAACCGCTTTACGTTGATGGTAAATCGCCTGCTCGATCTGGCCATTGGCGTAGTAGCATTTAGCCAGCGTATCGAGGCAGGCGGAGTCTTCCGGCAGCAGTTCATTGGAGCGGATGCTTAGCCGTAAGGCGTTCGCTTGATCGCCGACCGTGCTGCAGATCAGCCAAGCATATTGGTTGCAGTCGATGGCCAAGTTGAGACGCGCCCGCTGGTCTTGCGGCGCGGCTTTCAGGTCATTTTCCAAGTTGCGAATTTGCCGTAAAAAGTTATCGGCGACGCGATCGATTTCCGTCCGCACTTCCGCTTGCCAGGCACTGTCGCCGTCGAGTTCGAACATCGCGATCAGGATGTCAGGATTGTTACGGTCTTTTTGCAATGCCTGTCGCAATGCCTGCTGTGCCGCTGCGCCCTCAAGGGCTAGGCCGCGGTGGTATTCCAGTTGGCTGGCCAGGGTCGTAGCGTCCGACGCCTTGAGTCGCTGGCGGAAACTGCTGTCTTTGTTCATGCGATCGACAAGCGGTTCGAGCAGTTCCACGATTTCCCGATGGCGGTTGTCGTAGGCCAGTAACTCGGCAAGATCGAGTCGATTCAAGGCGGCTGCCAGGGAGCTGATGGGCAGCCGTTCGATCACATGTCGATACTCGCCTTCAGCCCAAGCAAACAACCCGCGAGTCTGCAACACGCTGGCCAGTTCACGATGTCGCATTGCCAAGCGGTCGAGCTCGTTTGCGGAAACTTTCTCAGCGGTGGCGGAGTCGGCAGCATCATCGAGTTCCGGGAGGGCGCCGATTTGTAAGGCGGCCAAACGGTTCGCCTCCGCCTCTGCCTGTTTGCCCTGAATTAAATGGGCTTCCGCCACTCCGTACATTAATTCCGCCCGATCGGCAAATCTCGCCGGCTCGCGTCTTCGCAGTTCCAGCACAACCTCATGCAGGCCGGTGTCGAGCGCCCAGCTAACGGCATCCAACAGGTCACGGTGCCGCGACATAATGTTGTCCAGGCTGTCGAGGGCCAGTGCCAAGGCTTCGGGGCGATCGCCATGCTGCAGCGCTCGCGAAGCCGATACGCGGTACAGTTCCAGCAGGATCGGTGGAGTCGTTTCCCCCGCATCCGCCGCATCCTCGATCAGTCGCCGCTCCTCGCCAATTAGCTTTCGCCAAACCGCCGCATCATAATTGGGCGATTCCAGTTCGCTCATGTGCTGACGCAACCAGCGAATGCTGGCCCTTTGGCTATCTCCCAGCGTCTCCTGGATTTGCAGTTGCGCCCTGGGGTCCAAGGCGGCTTGGTCCGTTTCCACACGCATCGCCAGCAGGGCCGCCCAGCGGCTGAGCTGCAAATTTTGCTCAAAACGGGCGATCCGCACCAGGGCTACGCTGCCTAGATGGTCCGGCAAATTGGCCAAGCGGTCCAAGCGGCTCTTGCGGTCGTCTGCGTTTAAGTCCTCGTAGCTGAGCAAAATTTGCTGCACTTCGGCCGGGTCCGATTCCCGTGCCCAACGTACATTTAGACTGCTCATCAAATAACGAGCAGCAAATGCAATTTCCGTGTTGGGCGACTCGCTGGCCGCCCGAATCGCATCCATGGCCATCAAGCCGAGGCGTTCTAATTCGTAGCGGGCCCGGACCCGCACGGCATAGCTGGGGTGTCCCAAATTCTCAATGTGCCGATGGATCTCAGCGTCGAGGGCCACCTCCTCGGAATCCAGTTTGTTCGTCGGAACGGGCTGGTCCTCAGGTATCGTTGCAATGCAAGCAGCTGTCGCAATGCAAGCAGCGGAGTCGAGCGTGAGTATGCATCCCAGGAAACTGGTGAGTGCAAACGCCAGCGGCATGACTGTGAGCCGGCTAACGGGCTTCGGCAGGCGGACTGTGACTTGTCCAGAACCAGCGGCAGTTCCTGCGAGATGTTTGGCATTTCGAACCAGCATTGCCTTCTCCTTGACGAAAAAACCGAAGGAATCAGCTTAACATCTAGGCCAACCGATGTCGCGGCTAATGAAGGGTGGTGACAGAAAAGACCGGCAGGCGCGGATGGTGGTGCGGAGAGCTCGCCGACTAGCACACCTAGCCAGCCTGCTCGGCGAGCGAACTCGTTACGTATTGTTCCGACTTGTTTTCCAAAGCGTCGACCACCGCACAACCGCAGCTGTCGCTCCACACGTTGACCGCGGTGCGGCCCATATCGAGCACGCGATCCACAGCCAGGATGATGCCTTGCATTTCCACTGGTAAATTCACCGCTTGCAAAATAATCACCATCATTACCAAGCCGGCGTGGGGGATACCCGCCGCACCGACGCTGGCCAACAGTGCGGTGAAAGCGACAATCAATTGCTGGGTCAGCTCGAGATTTTGACCAAAATGCAATTGAGCGATAAATAGTACTGCAACCACTTCGTAAAGCGCCGTGCCGTCCATGTTGACCGTCGCTCCGAGCGGCAGGACAAATGAGCCTGTGCGATTGCTGACGCCGGCCCGCTTTTCCACGCTGGTCATCGTCAGTGGCAACGTGCCATTACTGCTGGCGCTGCTGAAGGCGGTGATCAGCGCGGGACTCATCGCTTTGGCGTATTCCCAGGGGTTGCGTTTAGCGACAAACCACAGGATCAACGGCAGGGTAACGCAAGCATGGAACAACAACGCCGCCGTCACGGCCAGCATGTAGTAAGCCAATGAGTAAAAGACAGCGATTCCCTGCGTGGCCGTGACATAAGCCATCAAAAACAGCACACCCAGCGGTGCGAGGCTGATAATGGCCGAAGTCAATGCCATCATCACGTTGAAACCGACTTCGGCGGTGTGCTTGACCGCGGCGGCCGTCTCCCCCCCGACGCGGAGCGCAAAGATCGCGAAAGCCAGCGTGAAGGCGATGATGGAGAGGAAATTAGGTTCGACCAAGGCGGCTGCTGGATTTGCCGGTAGCATCGCCTCCAATTGGCTGAACAGGATATCTCCCAGCGAGCTGGCGGCCGCGATTTCTGGTTTTGCCGCTGGTGGGGGGCCATCGCCTTTCAGGCCGGGCTGCACAATATTGACGGCCAACAGTCCAGTTACGATGGCCAGAAAGCTGGTGCACAGATAGTAGCTGACGGTGCGTGAGAACATGCGGCCGACGCTGCCAGCACCGCTGAGCCCCATAATTCCGCTGATTAGCGATACGATGATCAGTGGAACGGCCACCATTTTCAGCATTCTTAAAAACAGGCCGCCGATGCGACTGAACCAGTTTCCCCAGAAATGTGCCGGGCTTTGAGCCGAGCGGAGATAGACGGCGAAGAGTGCGGGCTGAGCCGCCTGGAGTTCATCTAAGGAGCGAAACGCTTCGGCATCTTGGGCGGTAGCATCGACCAAATAATTCCGCTCAGTGCCATCGTCCGTGGTGACTTCGAATTCGGTGCGGCTGGTGGAGTCAAAGATCACGAGGCGAGCGATGCCGCTCGGTAGCCCATTCTCGATCGTGGTTTTGCGTTCACCGGCAAGTAAGCTCAGGCCGACGCCAACGGAGGCCCCAACGAGCATGCCAATGAGGATTTGCCAGTGTAGGGCGAGTCGGGCCAATCTTCACTCCTACATGCGGCGGCCCGCCGCTGCTGGGCGAGGCGTTTGATTTGAGAACGATGGCGGCAAAACGCTACTGCCGAAACATCCTTGGCTTAAAAATCAAAACCTTCGAGAAAAGCAAGGCAAGCAGCAAGGGTGGATGATGGGGCTCGAACCCACGGCCTTCGGAACCACAATCCGACGCTCTAACCAACTGAGCTACACCCACCGCGAACTTTTAGAAAATTTAGTGACCCGGTTGCTCGCGGTCAATGGTCGTCGCCACGAAACTTTGCACAACATTCACCTCGGTCTTGGTTGTGAAGCGTTAAACTCGTAGCTATCATTACAGTCGCCTCTGATTTAACTAGCTAGTTTTTGCCTCAACGAGACGATTTTCTCGGGGATTCCTAAGATGCGAATTTTGACGCCTGCCCTACATCCATTGGTCTTCTGCGGACTTTTCCTCTGCCCGGGTGCGATGACGCCGGTAGTTACTGCCCAGGAGGCGTTCATCGCCATCGACGAGCCGCTGCCAACTTCCGTGATCGGGGTGCAGTGGGTTCGTCCTGACGCTGACGGCAAAATTACCGGCCAAGTCGTCCTTTCTGGCGGTGGCGAGCAGTTAGCCGGTGATGTTTTGTTGATCGATGCAGAAGGGGCGCCGAGAAAATTCGCGGTTGGGGAAGATGGTAGCTTTTTGATCACCGTCGCTAAGTCCGGCCTCTATACGATTGCTTATCGATCGCAGGTTGGCTTTGCGGCGTTTGCGTTGCACGTCATGTCGGGTGAGAGTGCTGATTTGCCCACGCACACAATGATTCCTGCCGCTCGGCTTACTCCCCGCCAAGCATTGTCGACGATTTCCCGCTATCAACCAATGCGAACTCCTTCGCCTCGCAGTATTTTTGGCCCTGCTCAGCAGCCGTCGACTAACAGCGTGGTCGCGATTCGCCAACTTGCCCAAGATGCGGATCTTGGTGTTAGCGGGCGATTGATCGAAGCTGGATCGAGCGACCAGGGGCTCGCCCCGGCAGGTGGCATGAACGTGCTGTTGTTGCAGGACGGCATTGTCAGGGGGCAGGCAGTCACGAATTTTGATGGTCGGTTTCAAATTAAGAACATGGAGTTGGGCGAGTACGATCTAGTTGCTTCGGGGCCCAGTGGTTACGCCGCTGTTGGCTTTCAGCTGGTCGAGTCGCTGGCAGCCCAGAGTGCGGGCCAACCGGTCGCGACTGACGGCCAGCAATTGGTTAGCACCTTGGCACAACCTCCCGCAACCGCCGCAACGTCAGGGATTACCATTCAAACAGCCCCTAGTGGCCCAGGATTCACCACCCTCTCCGAAGGGCGGAGTGACGAGGGGATGATGGCTTTTGAGCCTTTCGGTGGCAGTGCGCCGGGTGGATTTTCGCCGGTCAGCGGTGGCGGCGGGTTTGGTGGTGGTGGAGCCGGCGGTGGCGGAGTCGGTGGAGGCGGCGGCTTAGGTGGGATCGGTGGCTTGGCGGCAGTTGGTGGGATTATCGCCGCTGTTGTTGCCTCGGATGATGGAGGCGACAATTTTGTCCCTTCGGTCACCAGTCCGGCCAGTCCTTAGTCGCGCCATTGTTGAGTAGCTATCGCGCCAACCGCGTCTTGCTGCGATCCCAATTCTGCATCCAACAGCCTCGCCGATAATTTGATCGGCGAGGCTTTTTTATTTGCTGCAAAGTTCCGCCTCTCCATTGGCTGAACCTAAAATTCATCTCGCTCTGCTGTGAAGGATGACTGGACTCCGGCGGATAGTAACAGAGAACGAGAGTCCTAGGGCAATTGACCGAGTCTCCTGCGGTGAGCGAGAAACGCGTCACACGCTTGCTCAGCGTCTGTCGCTCGGTTATTTTCGCATAGCTGGGTTCCCGAGAGTGGCGCGTCGCCAAATCGCAGGTTCCCGTGCGTGTAGTAATAGTTTCCTCCGCTGAGTTCAATTTGCCTGCTGGCGTGAATTTGGCCCACTTTCCTCTTCCTCGCATCCAGGCGATATGACGGCTGATGAGTACAACCACTGAGAGTCTGCAAGCCGCAATCGATTCGGCTCGTGATAAATTGAACGCGCATACGCTGGAAATAGTGCACTGGCACTTCAGTGAGCAGACGGGAAGTCCATTTTGGCTGGAAAAAAAGTCCGAGCTGAAATTTGATCCGCTCACCGAAGTGAAGTCTTTCGAAGATCTGAAAAAGTTTCCGTTGTTCGAAGACGACTGGTTGCGAGGCGGTCCGGTGCGTCGGTGGGTACCGCAGGGTTTGGCTGATAAGCCGGTTTACGTGTTTGAGACGGGCGGGACGACGGGGGTGCCGAAGAGCCGCGTGGTGATGGAAGATCACTGGATCGATTACGAGTTATTCTCTGACACGCTGCCCGATCAGTATTTCCCACGTGGATCGAACTGGTTGATGTTGGGTCCAAGCGGGCCGCGTCGCTTGCGGTTAGCCGTCGAGCACTTGGCGCAATATCGCGGCGGCATCAGTTTTTGTATCGATTTGGATCCTCGTTGGGTCGTCAAATTGATCAAGAAGGGGTGGATGGAGCATTTGGAGGAATACAAGAAACACTGCATCGATCAGGCGGTCACGATTTTGACGGCGGGTCACGACGTAAAGTGCATGTTTGCAACCCCCAAGCTGCTCGAGTCGCTGGGTGAAGCTTTGGAAGAGAAGGGGACGTCGATTCCTGAAGTCGGTATCACTGGTATTTTTTCGGGCGGCACGGAATTCACGCCGCAGTGGACTCGGTACGCCGTGGAGGAATTGCTCGGCGGGGCTCCGGAGGAAGGGGGCGTTTACATGACGCCGACCTATGGAAACACGTTAATGGGATTGGCTTGCAGCAAGCCAATCAGTGCGGCGGATGGTTATAAGATTAGTTACTATGCGCCGCAGCCGCGGGCGGTGACGGAAGTCGTTGAATTTGATGATCACACGCGAGTTGTCGCAGCTGGCGAAACGGGCCGTGTCAAGCTGTATACGATGACCCGCGAGTTCTTCGTGCCGGGATTCTTGGAGCGTGACGAAGGCGAACTGGAAGCACCTTTTGAGACTTATCCGTGGGATGGAGTCAGTGGTGTGCGGCCTTTCCGTGAATTGGCCAGCGGAACCACGGTTGGCGTTTACTAGCCGCGGTAGTGTAGTCGGCCAAATTTTGATTCATTGCTACGGGATTATAGGATTGAAGAATGTTGGAATTGCATGCCCTTCGCTGGGGAAAAGAATACGAATCGTTGGAGAAGAACGAAGTCGTTCACTTTGACACGGGGGAACCCATTGCGCGCGTGAGTCAGGTCGGTGGGGGCATCGTCCAGCGGGACTTGAAACGGGCTGAGCAGGCTCGGAAAGCGCTGCGGCAGTTGCCCGTCAGCGATTTGATTGAGCGCTGTAAAGTTGCCTCGGATTTGTTCACTTCGGCGGAATTGCCGATGGGCAACGGGACTCAGACCGTCGATCAATTTGTGCATCAGCAGTCGGCCAGCACGGGGCTGCCTGAGCACATGTGCCGGTCGAACATGACCAAGAACGCCTTCGTGCTCGGCAACATCGACAAGATCTTGGACTGCTTAACGCGGGGCCTCGATCTAGAGATGTTGAATCAGGGTTACGGCGAGGAGGGACGGGGAGTCGTCGTTAGTTACCAGGCGCAGACACCGATTCTGGGAGCCGTGTTGCCCAACAACTCGCCCGGCGTCCATACGCTGTGGTTGCCGGCCGTGCCGCTGCAAATTGGCCTAGTGCTTAAGCCTGGTTCGCAAGAGCCTTGGACTCCTTATCGGATGATTTCCGCATTCATTGAGGCGGGGATTCCACGGGAAGCTTTTGGGCTTTATCCAGGGGGCCACGACGCGGGTGGAGCGATTCTCACGCATTGTCCGCGGAGCATGATTTTCGGCAGCGCGCAAACGGTTGAGCAGTACTCGGGGAATCCTCGTGTGCAACCGCACGGCCCCGGCTGGTCGAAGGTTTTGCTAGGCGATGACGTGGTCGATGATTGGGAGGATTACTTGGACTTGATGGTCGAAAGCGTCGCCAGTAACTCAGGTCGTTCTTGCATTAATTGTTCGGGGATTTGGGCCAGTCGTCACACCCGGGAGATTGCTGAAGCGATTGCCCAGCGAATTGGCCCGACCGACGTCTTGCCGCCGGCCGATGAGGAAGCCCAATTGGCAGCTTTTACCGTGCCGGCGATGGCCAAGGGGACGTGGGGTATGGTCCAGCAGGACTTGCAGGAAGCTGGCGTCACTGACATGACCGCCGAATTTGGCGACAAGTTGATCGAGAAGGAGCGTTGTGCTTACTTGCGGCCGATGGTTGTGCATGCTGACAGTCCGGATCGGGGAGTTGCCATGAAAGAGTACATGTTCCCGTTTGTGAGTGTGGTTGAGTGCCCGCAAGATGAGATGTTGCGACGGATCGGCCCGACCCTCGTGGGGACTGTCCTGACGCAAGATCCAGCGTTCGTGGCGGCAGCAGCGGATTGTATTCACATCGATCGGCTGAATATCGGCCCAATCCCCACGAACCGCTTGAACTGGCTGCAGCCTCACGAGGGAAACATCATCGAGTTTCTGTATCGCAACCGCGCCTACCAGATGGCCGAATTGCCCGTGCGAGCCTGATTGGATGCCGAATAGGCAGGAAAGTAATCTGCTTGCGAGTGTCGAAAGCGGACTTGCCAAGTTTACCCGTCGTGGGATAAACTGCGAACTCGCAAGCAATTGGATATCAATTTAACGAAGCGAAATGGGGTCAGTGATTTTGAGTGAATCCCCATTGGCACCCCGACTCGAAGTCGTTAAGTTGGGCGTCATCTAAGCGAGTTGCGAAGAGGGAGTTCCCGTACTAGCCGATCGTGTCGGCGCAAGATGTGCGGCTGTAGCTCAGTTGGTAGAGCACAACGTTGCCAACGTTGTTGTCGTGGGTTCGAATCCCATCAGCCGCTCTTACTCCCATTCGCCGTCCTTCTCCTTCGTCAACTTGTTGGCGGAGCGTCTCCCCCCAAGGAAGTCACAGGCAGGCTATGTCAACGTCCGATTCCGAAGTCGAAAATGCTGACACCCTTACAGCGGAAAAAACTCCGCTGAAAATGGACGTTCAGGTAGATAGCCCGCAATCTTGTTTGCGTCACGTGGTCGTGACGATTCCGAAAGAGGAAGTCGACCGGTACATGCGGGACGCCTTCAATGAGCTGGCGCCCGACGCTCAGGTTCCCGGTTTTCGTGCCGGGCGTGCTCCTCGCAAGCTCGTTGAGAAGCAGTTTCGTGAGCGTGTTGGCGATCGCGTCAAGAGTTCGTTGCTGATGGACAGCTTGGCTCAAGTGACCGATGAGGCAGAATTTTCGGCGATCAGCGAACCCGATTTTGACTATGAGTCGATTGAGCTGCCCGAAGACGGCGATTTCAAGTACGAGTTCAAGGTTGAAGTGCGTCCCGAGTTTGAAACGCCCAACTGGAAGGGGCTCGCGCTGACTCGGCCCACTGAAGATCTCAGTGACGAAAAGGTGGACAAGGCGATCGAGGGTCTGCTTGGGCGGAATGCCACGGCTGAAGCGATCGATGAGCCAGCTGTTGAAGGCGATATCCTGTTGCTGACCGGCCGCTTTCTACACGAAGGTCGAGTGCTCTCCTCAATGGACGAGGAGCGGGTTCGGTTGAGCACTCGCGTCAGTTTCTCCGATGGGATATGTGAGAACTTTGGCGAAGTCATGGCGGGTGTTAAGGAAGGCGAGACGCGGACGGCCAAGATTAAGGTTGGCAGCGAAGTTCCGGATGAAGATTTTCGAGACAAAGAAATCGACGCGGAATTCACGGTCGTGGAAGTTGCTCGTAAGAGCTTGCCCGAGCTAACTCCCGCTTACTTGTTGGAGTTGGGTGATTTTGAGTCGGTTGACGAGTTTCGCGATTTCGTACGCTCTAGCCTCGATCGCCAAACCGTATATCGTCAGCAGCAATCGTTGCGAAAGCAGATTGTGGAGACTCTTACCGGGGATGCCGATTGGGAGTTGCCGCCAGATTTGGTGAAACGCCAAACCAGTCGCGAACTGGAACGCAAAGTCTTGGAGATGCGTCGCAGTGGTTTCGACGAAGAGACCGTGCGGCGGTTGGTGAATGTGCTCCAGCAAAACGCGCAGGCAGCCACGGTTGCTTCGCTCCGCGAGCACTTTGTCTTAGAGCAGATTGCTGAGGACGAGAAGGTTGACGCCGAGCCGCAAGATTACGATGAGGAAATCACCCTGATTGCGGAGCAAAGTGACATGACAGAGCGTCGTGTGCGGGCTCGGCTTGAGAAGGGTGGCCAAATGGACGCGCTGCGTAACCAGATTGTCGAACGCAAGGTCATCGAAATGGTTGTGGAAGCGGCCGCAGTAACCGATGAACCAGTTGTCGAGGAGAGCGAAGGGCAGGACGATTACGCCCTCTACCACAGTGTGCTCGGGACGAAGGATGTCAGTACCATCCCAGAAGCTAAGTACGACGATCGCAGCGTGCCATCTGCGGAGGATAAGGACGAACGTCCGTAACGCTTTAGCGTTGACCGGGTGGGCCGCGACGATCTGGCCCGAGCTTGTCTTGTTCTTATAACATGAACGCATCGAGCCGTTGGTGATCCATCAGCGGCTCGCTTTCTTTTTGCAACACCGTTTGTACTTTTCTCCGCTGCCACAGGGGCAGGGTGAGTTGCGTCCCGTTCGCCGTGGCCGTTGGCTGACGCCAGCCAGCAAGCCGCGGGTTTGTTGGCGATAAATGGACTCCAGCATGCGATATAGGTCGGGAGCCTTATTCGCCAGTACTTCGGGTTGTTCAAAGAAGTACTCGGTGAGCACGGCGAAGTATTCGGCTTCGTTGGTGTAAGCATAGTCGTCGATGTGGTTTTTACCGAGACTTGTGCTCCGCAGTTCTTCGCCAACCCAGCGAATCCATGGTTCCGCTATTTCGCGACTGATGCCGGGCGGAATACCATCGATCGAACCATCGGCCTTGTCGACCAAGTGGGCAAATTCATGGATGCCCACGTTGCGCTTGTCCGTCGGCAGGCGGAAACCAGCCAGCAGGTCTGGTTTCGAGAGGATCATCACGCCGCTGAGGTGACCATCGCCAACCATGCCTAGGGTGCGGCTGTCACCCTCTTTGGTGACGCGAAAACGGTCATTGAACGCGTCGGGGTAGATCAGGACTTCGCCCAGTCGGGCATATTCCCAAGAATCGAAACCAAAGATGGGGATGATGGCGCTGGCCGCCACCAGCACCTTGGTCGTGTCATCGACTTCGGTACCGATGCCCGTGATGCGGACGTCGCTGAGGAAGATCAAAATGAGTTGGCGAAAGCGTGTTTGCTGGTCGGTCTCTAACGCGCGATAGAAAGTCACGTCGCGGTTGAGGATTGCTGTCCAGTGTTCTGGGAAGGGTTGTTGGACAGCTTGCCAACGACGTGCCATCTGTCTCCTCCACCAAAAAGAGACTAACCCGCCAAGTGGCAGGAGCACCAAGAACCAAGGCGATAGCAAGGTCAGGACAAGGCCTGAGGCGACCAAGGAGCCAGCCATCAGCCAAGCGGTGCGAAGATTTTGGCGATTCTGTTCGGCAGTGACATACACGCGGAGGGCTCGTAAAAAAGAAGGGAGACTGGAGGCTGTGAATGATGCTACAATAGCCGCCGGAGTGTTCCTACCGATGTCCCACCTGCTTTGTCTTTCCGAGAAATCATGAAACGACGTAATTTTTTGGCTGCCGCCACCGCCACCGCTGCGATTTGCACGACTCAAACACCGCGTGTTCACGGCCAGGCTCCACAGTCCACCGCGGTCACCAATCCGGTGCGGCCTCCGAACATGATGTGGAAGACGTTGAAAATTGGCATGGTTGGGGGGGAGGCGAAATCGTTGGTTGAAAAATTTCGCATCGTCAAGGAAGCTGGTTTTGACGGGATCGAAATGGATTCCCCCGGATTTGACGTCGAGGACGCCAAGCGAGCGATGGGCGAAACCGGGTTGCCGATTGACGGTTCGGTCTGTTCGAGCCATTGGGGAGTTAGGCACACAAGTCCCGATCCCGCCGTACGGGCCACGGCGTTGGCGCATCTGGAGCAAGCGATTCGCGACACACATGCCGTTGGTGGGCACACGGTGTTGTTGGTCGTGGGTAAAGGAGAAGATGGCAAGGAGGAGGAAATCATTCCCCGCAGTCAAGCGAACATCGCCTTGGCCATTCCCACCGCCGCGCGATTGGGAGTGACCATCGCGATTGAGAATGTCTGGAACCAAATGCTGTATGATCACGATGGCGGCAACGATCAAACCGCCGATCGGTTTGTCGATTACGTGGATGCATTTAATTCGCCATGGGTCGGGATGCAATTTGATATTGGCAATCACTGGCGGTACGGGGACCCGGCGGCCTGGATTCGCACCCTTGGAAAACGCATCGTCAAGCTCGACGCGAAGGGGTTCTCACGAGAAAAAAACAGCTTTTCCCGAACCATGACCGATTGTGATCTCGATTGGGCGTCGGTGTGTGAGGCGTTGCGAGAGATTGGTTATACGGGATGGATCGCGGCCGAGGTTGGTGGTGGCGGTCCGGAAAGGCTCGCGGAAATCAGCAAAGACATGGGTCTTGCTTTCGAATTGAAAGGTTAAAATGCCAAGCCAGAAAGATACTATTCGACCGCTCCCCGCGTCGTGCTCGCTGATCCTGATCGCTCTCGCGCTGGGTTGCAGCGGATGTTCTCGCACGTCAGAAGAAGCGAAAACGGAGCGGCCAGCTGCAGCCACCGGCGAGCTACCGGGTGGTGAGCTTGCGGGGAGTGTCATCGTCGAGTTCCGGTATCCCGACCAGCGGTTGGAATCGTTGGTGGTTAGCCCGGTCCGGTCTGGTGATACGGTGTGGCAAGTGATGCAGCAGATTGAGGAGCCTGAGATTACAATACAAGGCTCTGGTCGCAATGCGCTGTTGACGCGGATTGGTGAATTTTCCAACCGTGGTGCTGAGGGTTGGACTTTTTACGTCAATGGCGAATGGGCCGATCGGGGAATCGGTGATTATCCGATTCAGGTTGACGATAAGATAGAGTGGCGGTACGGCGATTTCGAAGGACAGTAAGTAAAGCCTCCAAGATAATGCAAATGGTGCTATTTAATTCGATCCGAACTGGCCTCACGTTGCTGGAGTTGTTAGTGGTATTGGCGATTCTCATGGTGCTTGCGGGCACTTTATTGCCGGCAATTGGTGCCGCTCGAGAAGCGAGTCGTCGCATGCAGTGTGTCAGTCATTTGCGAGAGACGGGAACGGCGTTGCACCTGCATCACGACGCCGCGAAAAAGCTGCCTGCTGGTTGGGAGGCGGAGCCTTCCCGCATGACGGCATACGGCTGGGTTGTATCCATTTTGCCTTACCTAGAGCATGGTAACTTGAGCGCTGAGATCCGCAGGGATTTGCCCGTGACGGCTGCTCAGCATGAGCGTGTTCGCGGTTTAAGTCTTTCGAGTCTTCTTTGTCCGTCTGACATTACACATCCCACGTTCGTGCTTTATGACATTTGGCATGAGACGCCGTTGGTAACTTTGCCGACGGCCAACTATCTTGGCGTGTACGGTGCGATGCCGCCGGGGAAAACTCGCCGGCGGACTTTTGAGCGTGGTGCGTTTGATGGCGAGCGTGGGGCTCGCTTTCGTGACTTCAAACGTGGCTTGAGCAACACACTTTTGGTTGGTGAACGAACGATGGGATTGTTGCCATCAACGTGGTTAGGAACTTCTAAGCGGGGAGAGGCGGCCTATGAAAGGCTGGTGGGTGCTGCCTGCGACGGCATCAATATGGATTACCCAGCAAATTGCAGTTTTTCCAGTCGTCATCCTCATGGGACGAATTTCGTCTGGGCAGACGGGCATGTCAATTTCGTCGCAGAAAATATTGACCGACAAGTCTATATGACACTTACCATGTTAGGGCGTTGAGGATGACTGATATTAGCGAAGATCAGACAAGCGACCGGGCACCTTGTTCTCGAACATCGCTGAGACTCACACGATGTGAGTTGGAGGTAATGGAAGTCGTATGGCGGCAAGAGCAAGTGACCGTGGGGGAAGTGGTGGCGAATATTTCGCGAAAGCTGGCCTACACGACCGTCTTGACAACCGTACGAATTTTGGAAGAAAAAGGTATTTTAAAACGCGGGCAAAAGGTGGGCAAAGCTTACACCTACACCGCTGCGGTAAGTCGTGGGGAGATTCGCCGCAGCATGATTAGCGACTTGAAAGAGCAATTGTTTGGAGGTTCGGTGAAGTCTTTAGTGATGAGCTTGATCGAGTCCGACTCCGTTTCCCCCGACGACGTTGCCGCACTTCGAGAGGCGGCGGAAAAACTGGAATCCTCACCATGAGCTCTGGCTTTGTGCTTGATTTGGCAGTCGGCGTATCGCTCCAAGCCGGTTTGCTAATCGCCGTGGCTACTTTTGTGCAATCAAGAATCACCGATTCGCACTTGGTTTGTCGGCTTTGGACGTTTACTTACTGCCTGTTATTATCTCTCCTGACCTCCGCCCTGTTGTTGCCCCACGTGCGATGGTTCCATCCCTGGAAACAGCTTGATGATGTTGCGCTGGTTGAGGTGGTGGTGTGGCAGGCGAAATTTGTGAACGCGATCTTAGTTCTTTGGGCACTGGGCTTTGTTTTGGCAATCTGCAAACACATCGTGCGATTCCTACAGCTGTTGAGATTTCTCCGGCACGAGTGCCGAGAAATGACGCCTACTGAGCTTGCTAAGCTGCCTTTGGCTGATTGTCAGCGCCCCCCAGATGGTACACTTTGGCTGCTGACCAACTCTCACCAAGGGCCTTTCTCTTGGCACTTGCATCGACCCACAATTGTGCTGCCAGTATCGTCACTGCAGGATGATAGTTTGCTCACTCGACACCTCTTAGTGCACGAGTTGGAGCATCTTCACAACAAACATCAATTCCAATACTTTTTGCAAGGCCTGTGTGGTGCGCTGCTGTGGTTTCATCCGGCTGTTTGGTGGGCTGCTAGCCAAGCTGGACTGGCTCGCGAATTTCACTGTGATGAAATTTCGGCGACTCGCGTGGGAAGTGTATCGAGTTACCTGCGGGCGTTGGCAACGATCGCAGAACGTACTTTGGAACTGCCAAGATTAACCCTTCCCTTCGCCGATCCGAGTTCGAAGCTCAGGATTCGAATCGACAACTTGATCTCCAAGTCCAAGCGGAGGAATGCTGGAAGTGGCTATGCCACACCGCTGGTCTTCGTGCTGCTGACGCTGAGCAGCATTTCGATCAGCCAGGCCTGGCTGCCCGTTAACGCGTTGGCATCATCTCGCAGTGCCTTTTCCCCTTGGCCACGTTGGACTGCCGCGATTCTACATGACGTTGGTTTTACGGTACGTGATTTCGAGGTGCTCGATGAGCGGATCAATATTCGTGAGCAGATTGGCGTCCGCCAAGTCCGTTAGATCGGTTTCCGAATCAGCCTGAAATTCCTCTCATCAGTGAATATTTCATTGGATCAGAAGCCTGACCCCCGAGTCTTCTTTGCTGCGGAACGCACCCTGCTGGCCTGGTTTCGCACCGGCATTGCAATCATCGGTCTGGGATTTCTGGTGTCAAAGTTCGGTTTGTTCCTGACCATCATCACTTCACGCCCGATCGGCGTGAACCAATATCTTTCCAACGCGCTCGGTTTGACATTAGTCATCTTGGGAACGGTGCTAACTGCGGTCACCGCTATCCAGCACCGAGGTTTTGTCAAACAGCTCGACGAACCCGATTTGCCCGCCGGCTATTCGGCGACACTCAGCAGCTGGTTAGCGGCCTGCTTGGCGATCGCCGGGTTAGTCTTGGCTGGTTATTTGTTGCTGACAACTTTTTGAGCTAATGACTTTTCGACCAGCAGCGAGTCAATACATTTCGCACCAATGCGGCGGATTGGCGGAAGCGGTCCCCTTCGGAGTTGGAGAGCTCGGGGTTCAGCACGCGGATCACACCACTCGCTCCCACGATCGCTGGCAAGCTCAAATACACATCGCTGACGCCTTGAAAACCATTGATTAACGTGCTCACCGGTAATGTGCGGCGGCTGTCGCGGATCACCGATTCGATAATCATGGTGGTGGCCATGGCGATCCCGTAATTGGTGTGTCCTTTGCGGCGCATTACTTCCACCCCGGCGGCGCGGGTGCGTTCGAAGAGCGACTCAATCATCGGATCGCTATCGATGGTCCTCCCTCCTGTGGCGGCGATGCTGAGCGCCGGAAACTGAGTCTCGCCATGTTCGCCCAACACATAAGCGCGGATGTCATCCGGATGAATTTGGAGATGATCAGAGAGGTAAGCTCGGAACCGCGCGCTGTCGATCAAAGTGCCAGTCCCGATCACCCGTCCCGCCGGAACACCGGCCAGTTGCCAAGTGACATAGCTCATTACGTCAACAGGGTTGGTGACGACGACAAAAATCGCCTCGGGACTGGCCTGCGCCAGCAGCGGAATCCAATGGCGAAATAGTTCGATATTCTCTTCCGCCAACGCCATGCGATCGGGGAGATCCGCCGGAGTCGGCACGCTATGGGTTAGAACGATCACATCAGAATCGCTGGTGTCGGAGATCTCGCCAGCCGTGATTCGCAACGTGCGACCTACAAAAGCGGCCGCATGACGCAGATCGGCTGCCTCTCCCTCGGCTCGTTCACGTGTTCGGTTGACGATCACAATCGAATCAACCAATTCTCGCATGACTACGGCAAATGCGGTTGTTGAGCCAACATGCCCTGCCCCGATGATCGATAATTTGCTTGCCAAGGTGTTGGTTTGCCTCGTTAACTGGGGTGCATGCCAGGGTGGGATCATTGATGAATAACATCGCAAACTTGCTCGGTCAGCTTAGCAAATTATCCAACGCTGGCGAACCCGAAGCTATCGCTGTTCGCCCGCTTTGCCCCTGAGTCGTACCCTGAGCTGGCTATACGCCCACCAAGAAGCTAACGACAGCAGGCCGCCCAGCAGAGCCATTGCTAGATCTTTCTGGGCGTCCCAAATATCACCCTGCTGACCGTTATAGCCTTCCGCCATTTCGGG
>CAZHTX010000026.1:0-24315 GCA_964535475.1 uncultured Pirellulaceae bacterium | reverse complement strand
TTACTGAATATCACTGGCAGCGTTGCCGCTGTCTGCTTGATCGAGCGATCCTTGATAGACAGTATACCGCCGGCTACCGAGCGTGCCCTTGCGTGCCGCTGTGCCCCGGTTTTCGCCCGCCCGCCGCTCAGGGCATCTACAGCTGGGATGCCTGAACCTCGCTGAAGCCTGTCAAAACTACGAAAATCCGAAGAAATCTTTTTTTGACAGCTTGTCATTTTCCTAGTGCGGTTTAACGTAGGGGTATGGAAACACTAACCCCCAAGCAACGTGAACTGCGCGAGCGTGAGTCGCGAATTTTGGAATTGGCGCGACCGATAATTGCCGGTGGCGGGATGGCCGCTTTGAGCATGGAAGCGATTGCCAGCGAGTTGAAATTGGCTCGTGGAACGGTCTACAACCATTTTCCCAACAAAGAGGAGATCATTTTAGCCTTAGCGATTCAGGCGGTCGAACAGCGGCTGGCCATTTTCAATGAGGCGGTGACGATGCGGGGGACGCCGCGGGAGCGAGTGGCCGCGATCGGCATTGGCTGCGAAATATTTGCGGACCATTTCCCTGAACTATTTCGCGTCGAGTACATCATCCGCCACGATTTGGTGTGGGAAAAAACATCTTCACGACGGCAATCACTGCTTCGCAGTTGCGAGGGACGCTGCATGCACACCGTGGCCGGCGTGGTTCGCGACGCGATCGCCAATGGCGATTTACAATTTACGGCACACGGCCCAGCGAAAGTTTCGGCCCGCCGCAGCCAATTGGAGACAGCCAGTCAGCACGATGTCAGCAGCCAGATTGAAGACATTGTGTTTGGGCTGTGGTCGTTAGTTTACGGCAGTTTGCTGCTGGAAATGACCAGCCCTTCGCTGGCCGACATCGGCATCGTCGACTCACGGCGGGCCATCCGCCGCAACTGTAACGCGCTGCTCGATGGACTTGGTTGGCAACCCCTGTATTGCCCAGACGCTTATGCGAAATGGGCCGCGCACGTTAGTCAAACGCTGGTCACACGTTTCGTAACTTTGGAAAGCCCATGAAAGTGACATTTCGTCAGAAACGACGCGGAGTTTGGCTGGGGTGCGGCACGCTGCTGGTCCTGCTGATCTTAATTCCCGCTTGGTGGCAGCAACCAGTACCGGAAGAATTCGCGACTGGCAAACCAGCCTCGGGTACCGCACTGGAGCCGCACGTGGAGGCTCAGCAAGTTCCCCCGCTGGTCGTTGACGTGTTGCGTCTCGGCAAACACCCTTCGCCTCCCGGAGGAGATGTCTATCGGGGAACTTTGGCAGCCTCGAAGCAATCGGACCTCGCCTTTCGTCGCTCCGGCCGCTTGTTGCGAGTGGTCGTAGAGGAAGGGGACCGTGTTTCCGCCGGTGATTTGCTAGCGGAGCTTGACACCGCCGATGTGCAAGCCGCTGTGGCGGTAAACCGCGCGGATCAACGAGCGGCTGAGGCGGTGCTCAAGGAAATGGAGGCGGGACCGCGGGCTCAAGTCCTGGCTGCCGCGGAGGCGGAAGTCGAGCGATGGGAAGCGGTGGAGGGGCTGGCCGCGTCGACCTTGGGCCGGGAATCCGAATTAATGCGAGCCAGCGTGGGCAGCGCCCAGATTTATGATCAAGCTCGGTTTGGATTGTTGCAGCAACGGGCCGCTTTGGAAGCTGCCCGCCAAACACTCAGTGAGCTACGAGCGGGCACGCGTCCCGAGCAATTGGAGGCTCAGCGGGCCCGACTGGCCAGCCTGCAAGCTCAACAGGTCAGTTTAGAGGTGAACCTGCGAGACAGCCAAATCTTGGCACCTTATGACGGCTTGGTCGCCAGTCGCTTTTTGGACGAAGGGACGATCGCCGGAGACAGCCAGCCCGTGTTGACCATCCTGCAAGTCGATCCCTTGGAAGCTCGCTTTGGCGTCTCCGCCGAGGATGCGGCTGAGTTAAGCGTGGGCCAGCAAGTGCCGATTTCATTTGGCGACCGGCTGCTTGAGGGCGAGGTTGCCAGGCTGGCTCCTCAGCTGAACCCCAACACGCGAACCCAAGAAGTGTTTGTGCGTTTGCCGGCGGCCGATCAGGACTCGGCCGTGATACCGGGGCAAACGGTCAGTTTGGAGATTCGTCCCAACTCCGTCTCTAACAGCGGCTACTGGGTACCGATCTCGGCCCTGGCGCGCTCGTCCCGCGGGCTGTGGTCGGTGCTGGCAATCACGCCGGCCGATGAGCGGCAAGTCAGTTTGTCCGCCGAATCAGTGGCGGCGGGTGGATTGGCAACGGCGAATGCGTCGGCGGTGCCTGGCGACTCTGCTTGGGAGAAGTCTGCTTGGGATAAATCTGCTTGGGATAAAGCAGCCGAGCGGGCGGCGGCCGAGGGGGCTGCTACTTGGGAATTGCGACGCCACGATGTTCGCGTTTTGGAGATGACAGCCAGCGGGGCGCGGATTGAGGGTTCATCGCTGAGCCCCGGATTACCGATCGTGCGGAGCGGGCTACATCGCGTCATGCCAGGCATGCAAGTGCAACCCAACGAGGAACTCATGCAACCAAACCGCGAGAAAAGCTCAACGCCATGACGCCTGCATCCGCTGCGAAGACCGGGGAGCCCGTGGGCGACAACATCTGGGCGCGACTCGCCACTCGCTTGGTCAACGACCGTCGCTTGTTGGTCTTAATCATCGGTGTGGTGGCGGTCGCCGGCTTGTCGAGCATCTCCGTGCTGCCCCGCATGGAAGACCCCGTGCTGCGACAACGCGTGGCCATGATCAACACGCTCTTGCCGGGAGCCGATGCCAGCCGCGTGGAAGCGTTGATCACGGAAAAGTTAGAAGATAGCCTCCGCGATATCCGCGAGATCAAGGAGATCCGTTCCCTCAGCCGGCCGGGGATCAGCAGCATCACGATCGAACTGTTGGATGCGATCACCGAGACCGATGTGGTGTGGGCGAAAGTTCGCGGCAAGATGGAGGACACTCTGCCGCAACTGCCCGCTGGAGCCACGCGCCCCGAATTTGAAGAACTCGAAGTCCGCGCGTACGCGCGGATTGTGTCGCTGGTCTGGACCGCTGATGGCGAAGTCGATTATGCCGTGTTGCGGCGGACTGCCAAACAATTGCAAGATCGTTTGCAAGAGCTTGCCGGCACCGAAGCGGTTGACCGTTATGGAGATCCCGGGGAAGAGATCACCGTGCAGGTGGAGCCGACGCGGGCGGCCGCCATCGGACTTTCCATCGCCGCGATTGCCGATCAACTGCGTGCCGCCGATGCCAAGCAGGCGGCGGGCCAGCTGCGCGGTGCGGAGCACGATTTATCGCTGTCGGTTGACAATGAATTCCGTGACTTGGCCGAAGTCTCCCGGACCAACATTCGCAGCTCGGCGGGCAGCTTTGTCAGGCTTGATCAAGTCGCTCAGGTATCGCTGGCGCCCCAAACGCCGCTGCCACGCTGGGCGCGGCACGGTGATCAGGTGGCGATCAGCCTCGGGGCGCTGATTCGACCGGCCGCCCGCATCGACCGTTGGTCCACTGGGGCGGATGCACTGTTGGCCGAATTTTCCACGCGTCTGCCGGCCGGCGTGGGGCTGATCGAAGTCATGAATCAAGCGGATTACGTAACCGCCCGGCTGAGCAGCCTGACGACCAACCTGGCCGTCGGTGCGGCCGCCGTGTGCGTCGTGATTTTGCTGTTGATGGGTTGGCGCAGCGCCATCGTTGTGGCGCTCGCGCTACCTCTGACTGTGCTGACCGTATTGTTTGGTATGCGACTGTGGGACATTCCCGTTCATCAGATGTCGATCACAGGTTTGATCATCGCCTTGGGATTGCTGATCGACAACGCGATTGTGATCGCCGACGAGGTGCGGACGGAACTGGCCGCCGGTTTATCTCCCACCGAAGCGGTGCGGCAGAGCGTCAGCAAACTGGCGGTACCGCTGTGGGGCAGCACTTTGACCACGGCACTGGCTTTTGCCCCCATTGCGCTGATGCCCGGACCGGCGGGAGAGTTTGTCAGTTCGATAGCTTTCAACGTGATCATGGCAATCGGTGCCTCGCTGGTTTTTTCACTCACCGTGATTGCCGCCTTAGCCGCCATCTGGTTGCGAGTCGCTCCGTCCGCGGCGACCTCAAGCGGGCAACGCGAAACGATCTGGCGAACCGTCTGGCAGCAGGGCTTCCGTTCTGACCGATTGTTGACTTGGTATCGAACCACGCTGCGATTCTTGCTGCGACGCCCTTGGCTGGCCTTGGCGGCCTCCTTGGTATTGCCACTGGCTGGTTTTTCCGTGGCACCTTTGTTGGCGGAACAATTCTTTCCCCCCGCCGACCGCGATCAATTTTATTTAGAAGTCGAGCTGGCTCAGGGAGCCTCGATCGCCGACACCGATCGAGTCGCACGTCGCCTCGATGCCCTGCTGCGCGAGGAACCGGTGGAGCAAGTCGATTGGTACTTTGGTGACAGCGCGCCAACTTTCTATTACAACGTGATTGCTTCGCAGCAGGGACGCCCCGGTTTTGGGCAAGCGATTATTCGGGTGCCCGCGGAGGTCTCAGTGAGCGACATCATCCGCAGGTTGCAGCGGACTGTGGACCGCGAGATTTTGGACGCCCGCGTGCTGGTTCGGCAATTGGAGCAGGGGCCTCCCTTCAACGCGCCGGTGGAGGTCCGCTTGTTCGGACCCGATTTGGAAAAACTGCAAGCTTACGGCGAACAACTTCGCAACCTCTTAGTCAACGTGCCGCGCACCACGCACACGACCAGTTTAGTCAGCGAGACGCTGCCGAAAATTGCCCTTGATGTCGACCCCGAGGCGGCGCGGATCGCCGGTTTAACTGCTACCGAGATCGCCGCTCAAGTTCAAGCCGCCTATGATGGATTGTTCGCGGGGAATGTGTTGCAGGAAACCGAAGAACTGCCGGTGCGGATTCGCTTTGCCGACGCACAGCGCGCCGATTTGGCCAGCCTGGAAACATTGGACTTGGTTAGCCGCGGGCCTCAGGGCGAACCTGCCTTGGTCCCCGTCAAAGCGGTCGCCAAATTGCGACTTGTCCCCGAGACGGGCGTCATCGTGCGGCTCAATCGCCGCCGCATGAATGAAGTATCGGGTTACTTAGTCGCCGGCACACTGCCATCCGAAGCGTTGGGCGCATTCAAACAAAAACTGGCGGATGCTGGCTGGCGGACTCCCCCGGGCTATGCACTTGAGTACGGCGGCGAGGCTTCGAAGCGAAACGACGCGGTTGGCAACTTGTTGGCCAGCGTGGGTGTTTTGATGGCCATGATGGTAACCACGCTGGTGCTCTCCTTTGGCTCATTTCGCCTGGCCAGCGTGATTGGCGCTGTTGGTTGCCTTTCGATTGGCCTGGGCATGGGCGCGCTGTGGATTGGCGGTTACCCATTTGGCTTCATGGCCATCATCGGTGCGATGGGATTAATCGGTATCGCCATCAACGATTCGATCGTCGTGCTCGCCACGCTGCAGGCGAATCATGGCCAGCAACAGCTGGATGTCGAGGAGGTCGTCGATTCGGTCAGCTCCTGCACACGCCACGTGCTGGCCACCACCTTCACCACGATCGCTGGTTTCTCTCCGTTGATTTGGTCGGGAGGCGAATTTTGGCCACCTTTGGCGGTGGCAATCGCGGGTGGCGTCACCGGCGCTTCCGTGCTGGCACTCGTCTTCGTGCCGGCCGCTTATCAACTGGCCTATTGCCCCCGCATTGGCTCGGCCGCCAGCGGGGAGCGAGCGGCGGGGGATTTCCAGCAGCCGGTGGAGAGGAAGCAACCAGCTTTGACCGCCTGACTTGTTGGCGGTTTCGGCGCCTACTACAATCGGCTCAGCGGTTCGCGGTGAAGCAACAGCCTATTTTTGCCGTAGGACTCCATACCCTCCTCCACAACTTCTCCAAATTTACACACCCACCTCAAAGGATGGCGGTCATGCGCAGTAAACGCTTGCTTTCGCTCTGCGGGATGCTTTCGCTACTCACGCTCATCACGCTTGGCGGCTGCTCCAGCAGCGATTCAAGCCAGCAAAGTGCTGGCGGCAATGATGGAAAACCAAAGCGACTGATCATTCTTACCAATGGTCCCGATCCGTTTTGGGACACTTGCGAAGCGGGTGCACGCGCGGCGGAGAAAGAACTGGGGTTGGCCGATCAAGGCTACGTGGTCGATTTTCAACGTGGAGATTTCTCCGACAAGAAACAAATCGACATGCTGAAGCAGTATGTGATTGATTCGGATGTTGCCGGCGTAGGGATCTCGGTCCTCAACCCTGACAATCTCAACCTGGTCAATGAGATGCGAACGCTGCGGGAAAAAGGTGTCGCCGTGATTGCCATTGACAGTGACGTGAATCGCCAGCGTTTTCGGGATGCGAGATACGCTTACCTGGGAACCGACAACGTTGTTGGCGGGCGAGAGTTGGGTAAAGCGGCCCAAGCGATCAGCCCGGAAGGAGCCAAGTATGCCTTCTTCGTTGGCGACTTGGGGGTGGCCAACGCGGTTGAACGCATGTCAGGATTTGTGGAGGGTATTGGCGAAGCGGACCAGTATCAAGAACTGGCCAGACTCAGCGATGGTGGAGACTCAACGCGAGCCCGCAAGAATGTCGAGGATCTGCTGAATCAACAACCCGAATGTAACATGCTGGTTGGCATCTGGGCGTATAACACGCCGCAAATGGTCAACGTGGTCAAAGACCGCGGGATTCGCGACAAAACGAAAGTAGTTTGTTTTGACGCGGCGGAAAACAGCATCGCCGGTATGGGGACTGGGAACGTTGATGTGATGGTTGTGCAAAACCCTTATCAAATGGGTTATGAGGGTATTGGGCTGATGTTGGCGATGGCCAACGACAACACCGAAAAGGTCGAAGCCATGTTCCCAACCTACTCACTGTCCGACGAGAACGATATTCACCGAACCGAGTTGCGGGTGGTGGTGCCGGATGAGGGTTCCCCCGTGACGGCCGATCTCTTCGAGCCCGAGACGGTCTTCTTTACGCATTCGGAATTTCAAGAGTGGCTGAAGGAACGCGGCTTGGTCAGCTCTTAGATGTCGGCTTTCACTGCTTAGCACCTCCGCATATGTCACCCTAAGCAAAACGGTATCAGCCAGAACGCGGAACCGTGAGCTAGCGCTCTACGGCTGATATCACTGAAAGCCGGAACGCGCTAGCGTGCGGTTCCGCGGAACCGTGAGCTAGCGCTCTACGGCTGATATCACCGAAAGCTGATGAACTGTGCAAGGTAAAAGATTACTGCTCTCCCTTCCTGATCGTTATCCCCGCGCCGAAGCCTCACCGTGGTCGAGTTACTCCGTAAGCATCGCAATGAGTTTGGACTATTAGGTGCAATTCTGTTAGTGGTTTCGATCACGGCACTCTTTAGCGACGCCTATCACCAAGTCTTCACACTGCAATTAACCGCCAAGGCGATCGCTCGCGATACCGCCTTGGTCGGTATTTTTGCCTTGGGAGCGGCGATCGTCATCATCAGCGGTGGGATCGATCTTTCCAGCGGCGCGGTGATTGCCTTCAGTGGCACGCTGTTCTTCGGCTTTATCGTACTGCTCGCGCCCAACGATTTGAATCGCCCTTGGCCAAGTGATCCTGAGCGGTTTTTACCCGATACGACGGCTTTATCGGCGGGGTTAATATCGACCGCTTTGGCGCTGACGGTGTTTGCCACTTTTCTGGTTGGCAGCTTCCACGCTTGGCTCATTACGGTAGTCAAGTTGCCGCCCTTCGTGGCAACCCTGGCTTCGCTGGTGGGGTTGCGGTCGCTGGCCCGCTTGCTGATGCAAGACATCACGGCGATTCGCTACGGTCAACGTCAATCATCGATCACGATCACCGACGAAACGCTAACTTCAATTAGCCAGCAATTGTGGTGGGTTCCCTGTTTAATCTGGCTGGCCCTCTGCCTGGGCTTCTGGATTTTGCTGAGCAAGAGTGTCGTGGGACGTCACCTGGTGGCGATGGGTGGAAATGAAGACGCCGCCCGGCTCAGCGGAATCCGCACCGACAGATTGAAATGGTTGGCTTACTGCATCGGCAGCATGACGGCTGGCTTGGCTGGCGTGCTCTACGCGTGTTACATCGGCACCAGTCGCCCTTCGACCGACGGCATGGGGTACGAGTTGAACGCGATCGCCGCGGCAGTCGTTGGCGGTTGCAGTTTGAGTGGCGGCATTGGCACCATCGGCGGTGTCATGTTGGGCACGCTCTTTCTCCGCTTGGTGATCGATTCGGTGGCCAAGCTGTTTAAAAGCCAACCCGACCTATTTGAAGGTTTAATGGTCGGCATGCTGGTGATCCTGGCCGTGGCGTTCAATGAGTTGCGCGGCTCAGGCGCGAAAAAAGCCTTTTTCCCCGGCACACTCGGTTGGCTCAACGTGCTGATCCTCAGCGGTTTGCTGGGGGTCGTGATCAGCGTCACTTCCAGCGGAGAAAAACTCCGTAACGGCTTAGTCGTAGCCGGTGTCTCATTCGTCATCTTGCTGGCCAAAGCGATTGCCGAACGGGTGCAAGCCCGCCGCATGCTCGCCAGTTGATACTTGTAAGGTTTTAAAACTTTCGCGAAGCGAAAGGCGACTATGACTGCCCGCTCACGCGAAACCACAGTTGGAACCAAAGCCCTTGTCCGCTGCCACCCCCACCGCCGCTTCGGTCGCTGCCGCCGATTCCGTGATTTGTTTCCAGCAAGTGACGAAACGGTTTCCAGGTGTGGTCGCGCTGGCCGATGTTTCCTTTGACGTAAAACCGGGTGAGTTCCTCTCGATCTGTGGGGAGAACGGAGCAGGCAAAAGCACGCTGATGAAAATTCTCTCCGGCGTGCTGACCAGCTACGAAGGTGAATTGCAAGTCAACGGCCAAACGGTGCGTTTTCAAGGCACCCGTCAAGCCGAAGAGGCCGGCATCAGCATTATCCATCAAGAATTAAACTTAGTCGAAGAACTTTCCGTCGCGGCTAATATCTTTTTGGGGCGAGAAAAGTGCGGCCCCCTGGGGATGCTCAACAACCGAGCAATGCAACGCGCGGCTGGCGAATTGTTTGAGATGTTGGACTGTCAAGTTGATCCTCGTCGCCCCGTGGGGCAGTTGCGGATCGGCGACCAACAGTTGGTCGAGATCGCCAAAGCGCTCTCCTTGGACGCCAAGATTTTGATCATGGACGAACCGACCAGCGCCTTGACGGAATCCGAAGTCAGCAGGCTATTTCGCGTGATCGAAAAGTTGCGTGCCGCCGGTGTTACGATTCTCTACATCTCACACAAGATGGAAGAAGTCTTTCGACTCTCCGACCGGATCATGGTGATGCGTGACGGACGCGTGGTAAAGATTGTCTCCAGAGATGAAACCAGCCCCGCGGAAATTACCAAATGGATGGTCGGACGAGAAATCGAATCGGTCCAACTGCACGCCGATCGCAAGCCCGGGGAAATTGTCTTGGAGGTGCAAAGCCTCTCCCTACCTTGGCCCGAACATGTGCGGAGATACCGGCTCAAAGATATCTCGTTCAGCCTCCGCCGGGGCGAAATTCTGGGGATTGCCGGGCTGATGGGGGCCGGTAGAACTGAGCTGCTGGAGTGCCTCTTCGGCGCCAGCCCAACGCCGCCCCAAGGCGATGTGTTGCTGCAGGGAAAAAAAGTTTGCTTCACCCATCCAGCTGAAGCCAAACAGGCCGGTATCGCCATGGTCACCGAGGATCGCAAACGGCTGGGACTGTTTCCACAGATGAACGTCCGCGAAAATATCACCCTCTGTCGACTCAATCAGGTGATGAAATCGGGACTCATCCAGCGGCGGCAAGAGCAAACAATGACCACTGAAACTATCGGCCGTTTGGGAGTGCGCTCCGCCAGCCAAACCACGGCAATCACCAGCCTCAGTGGCGGTAACCAGCAAAAATGTATCATCGGACGGTGGCTGTTGACCGAGCCCAAGGTGCTGCTGCTCGACGATCCCACGCGGGGTATCGACGTGGGGGCCAAAGCGGAAATGTATCGTTTGCTCGATTCGCTCAGCAGCCAAGGTTTGGCGATTATTATCACCTCCAGCGAGCTGCCCGAATTGCTGACCGTCTCGGATCGCATCTTGGTGCTCAGTGAGGGCCAACTAACGGCCGAATTCTCCCGAGCCGAAGCCAGCGAAGAAAACATCATGGCGGCTGCCATGGCGGCCAGTTAAGCTTTGCTGCTCTGACAACGCGGCTAATCGAAAATCGTCTTCGTGAAAGTTGCTTGATTTTAACAAGTGCCCCAAGTTCCCACCAGGAAACTGCTGATGGAAGTCCGTTCTGTGTTGCCGCGAGTGTGGGACGTCCCCGAGGAATTTCGCGCTCGCCTCGGCGATCGCCCCGGCCGGCAACGGGCGATGTTCGCTGACGGCCACCTGTTGCTGGTGCTGCACAAAGCCCCCGCACCGGACGAAGTCCAGCGTCAAGGGCGTTATTTCTGGCGTCATCCCGACGGTACCTGGAAATCCAGCGAATTTGGTGGTGGGGCCGCCGCGATCAGCAAACACCTCGCCGAATACGCCGATGCCTTGCAGGAGTACGACCAACAAGAAGATCGCGCCGCGACGGCGGCCGAATACTTTCAAGTGCTCGAAGGGGTCGCCCCCCTGCACCGAGCCGCCAGCCACATGCACACCGTCCTGCAGGAAGCACGCAAACAAATTTCCTCCGATCGCGGCTTGATCAATCTGCGCGATCAAGCGTACGAAATCGAACGCACCGCTGACCTGCTGTACACAAACACCAAGAATGGACTCGATTTTGCCATCGCCAGAAGGGCTGAGGAAGAAGCTCGCATGAGCCGTAAAATGGCCGTCTCCGCTCATCGCCTCAACGTGCTGGTGGCATTCTTTTTCCCCGTCGCCACGCTGTGTGCCATCTTCGGAGTCAATCTCGAGCACGGTTTGGAGAACTACGCTCCCCCGCTGCCGTTGGTGGCCATCGTTGCCTTGGGATTACTCTGCGGTGCCGTGCTGGCCACGATCATCACCCGACCCGGCAGGCAGCAAGAAGGGTGAGTAAGTAACGCACGCCCCCGCATGAATCGCTTCCCATTGGGGACCTAAATCGCTATAGTCAACGTAAGCAGCCAATGTTGACTGAATTAATCTATTTACTCCGGATTAGCCACAAGGATCGTGCAAGCGATGTCCACAGATACCCCCAAAGGCACCGCCGCCCCCAAACTGAGTGCGGTTGAAACCATCAAGCAGGAGAGTGGCTTTCTATTTGGGACGATTGGCGAAGAGCTGACGTCCGATGCGGATCACTTTGATAAAGACAGCTTGCAACTGCTGAAATTTCACGGCAGCTACCAGCAGGACGATCGCGACCTGCGGACGAAGGCCAAGAAGCTGGGTCTCGACAAGCAGTATTCGATGATGCTGCGGTCGCGGATTCCGGCTGGCATCATGACGGCGGCTCAATTTATCGCCCATCTCGATTTGTGCGATTCCATCGGTAACGCGACGATGAAGTTGACGACTCGGCAAGCGATACAGCTGCACGGGATTGTCAAAGGGGATTTGAAGACCGCCATCAGCACCATCAATCGCGTTGGATTATCGACCTTGGCCGCTTGTGGTGACGTCAATCGCAACGTCATGTGCTGTCCCGCCAAGCGTGCCTCGGGGCCTCATCAAGAAATGCAGAGTCTGGCGCACACCTTGGCGATCGAACTGGCACCGCGCACGAAAGCCTACCACGAACTGTGGTTAACCGATCAAGAGACCGGTGAAAAATACTTAGCCGCCGGTGCGGAGGAGAGTGACATCGTTGAACCGTTGTATGGGAAAACCTACCTACCGCGGAAATTCAAAATGTCGCTGGCCTTGCCCGAAGATAATTGCATCGACATTTACACGCATGACATTGGCCTGTTAGCGGTCGTCCGTGACGATCAAATCACCGGTTACAACGTGCTTGTCGGTGGCGGCTTGGGAACCACACCGAGCGCATCAAAAACCTTCCCGGCCCTTGCCCAGCGGATGGCTTTCGCCACGCCCGACCAAGTGGTCGATGTGTGCAAAGCGATCATCATGGTGCAGCGTGATTTTGGCAATCGCGAAGACCGCAAGCGGGCGCGGATGAAGTACTTGGTCAGTGATTGGGGGATTGCCAAGTTCCGTGACAAAGTGGAAGAGTACTTTGGTTCGTCGTTAGCCGACTGCACGCCCGATGACGTGCATGGTTTTGACGACCACATGGGATGGCAGGAACAAGGAGATGGACTCTGGTCTTATGGCCTCAATGTTGAGAACGGTCGACTCTATGACAACGAGCAACGCCAACTGAAGACGGCGATGCGGGAAATTTGTGCCGAGCTGAATCCGGAGATTCGTTTAACGGCGCACCAGAGCATCATTTTTTGTGATCTTCAAGCGGACGATCGCGAGCGGTTGGAGGCGATTTGCACTCGCCACAACATTCGCATGACCGAACAAACCAGCACGGTGCGGCGGTGGTCGATGGCTTGCGTGGCGCTGCCCACATGTGGTCTGGCGATCACCGAAAGTGAACGGATTTTGCCCACCATCATCGATAACTTTGAGGGTCCACTCGCCAAGCTTGGCCTTGATCGTGACGCCTTTACAATTCGCATGACCGGCTGCCCGAACGGCTGTGCCCGCCCTTACAACGCCGACATTGGCATTGTGGGCAAAGCCAAAGACAAATACACGGTCTTCATGGGCGGCGCGCTGTTGGGTCATCGCCTGGGCTTTATCTACAAAGACTTAGTCCCCTACACGGTCTTGGTCGACGAGCTGGTGGGGGTTTTCTCGGCCTTCAAATTGCATCGTCAAGATGGAGAAACGTTGGGCGATTTCTGCGCACGGGTGGGACGCGACGAACTGGAAGAGCTGGCTACAGCTGCCCCACGTCCGTAATCTGGAACGGTTACAGGCGACTTTTGGGATTGATTGGAATTTAAGTTCAACCTATCTCTGTGCTTACACCGATAACATCCGGTGCGCTGATGTCTTTGTTGGCCATCAGCCCCAAAGATTAAAATCGACGTGGGAACAGTCGCCATGAACCGTTCAATTATCTTTACCGCTACCCTGCTTGTTACCTTGCCGGTCGTCACAACCCAAGGCCAATGGCAACCGCAAACCCAGCGCGGGGCAACCTTGGGTGGTATCGCCGGTGCAATCGCTGGAGGCATTATTGGTGACAATAATGGTGAGGCTGGGGCTGGTGCCGTAATTGGCGGAGCCGTCGGAGCACTGGCGGGCGGCGCGTTGGGCAACGCCAAAGCACGCGAACAACAAATGCAAGCTTCGCGTTACTATCACCAGCAGCAGCAACGATCTTACGCAGTGCAACAACAGCGCGCCGCAGCCATCCAGCAAACCGTCTCCATCGCCGATGTCGTGTCGATGAGTCGCAGTGGCTTGAGTGACTCCATCGTGGTCAATCAGATCATGGAGCGTGGCGTGCAACGACGCTTGGAAGTCTCTGACATCATTCAGTTGCACCAAAATGGCGTCAGCGAGCAAGTCATTTCAGCAATGCAGCGGGCCCCCGTCGGTCAGCCCGCTCCCGTCGCCAGCCAAGCCCCCATCGTGCAGCAGCAGCCAATTTACATTGAGCGTCCGGTGCACGTGATGCCGACCTACGTGGTTCCCTCGAGACACTACTACCATCCACCACGACGGCAACGCGGTTCGAGTTGGGGATTCTCTTACGGCTTTTAAATCGCCCCCGCTAATCTCGCAATCGCGGACTGACGCCGATTCCCAGTCAGCGATTCCGAGTCAACGATTCTCAGGCAGCGATTCTTAATCCATTCGCACGCCGATCGACAGCAAAATATTCGCATACCGCTGTTGGTCGGCAGTTTGAATGGTCAGCACGTGGTCTGGTGTTGCCACCGCGTCATAGAACGCCCATTTGTCGACTGGTTCAAGCGGCAACTCGAGTCCTGCTGAAGCGATCGTTCGGCGATATGCGTCCCACACGGGCGGATCACCGGTTAGCGCATAGGGCCCGCTGGTTTCATACTGCATGGTGCGGATTTGTTCGATCGGTACCGCCGACAGCACCGCTTGCAGGACTTGATCACAAGTCACCACACCGGGCATCAAGTTGAGGCTGACAATCTCGGCGTTCGGCCCTTTCTTGCTGGCCGCTGGATAATTGCCATCCGCAATTAAGATCGCGCTGTGATGTCCCGCCCGCGCCAGAATCGCGCTGATTTCTGGATGGATCAATTGATGTCGTAACATGCGTGCCTCACTGCCAAAGGGAAACGGTAAAGAGAATCAACGCCCCAGTCGTGCCGTCTTGATCAGCCTGTCGCGATCAGCCTGTCGCGCTGCGACCTGTCCAGTATCGAAACGCTTCGATCGTGCGTTCTGCCGCACGCTGTTGCGAGGGCCAGGGAAAGGCCTCTGCCGATAGATACCCGTCGTAACCGATCTCGCGCAGCGCGGCGATGATGCTGCGGAAATCCAGGTGACCTTCACCGACCGGGCGACGATTGGAGTCGACAAAATGGACGTGCCCCACGTGGGTACCCGCCAGCCGCAAAGCGGCCGCCAAGTCGGCTTCCTCAATCTGCATGTGAAACAAGTCACACAGCAGTTTGACGTTATTGGTATCGAGCGATTCCAACAGCCGCACACCCTCGGCGACCGTGTTGACTTGGTTCGTCTCGTAGCGGTTCAGCGGCTCATAGATCAACGGCACTTGATATTGCGCCGCGTGCTGACCACAAACCTCCAGTGCTTCCGCCAAGTAGCCGCGGGCCGCCTCCGCGGAGACCCCATCACCCGATCGGCCCTGCATCGAACCGATGATGGCAACCGCCCCCAGGCAGCCGGCCACATCGATAATTGATTTAACAAAATCGATCGCCGCGGCACGACGCCCTTCGTCGGCGTCGGCCAACTGCAGACGATGCTTGACCCAGCCCGCTCCGGTGCCGACCGCGGCCAGTTTTAGATTATGATCTTTCAGCATCGCCCCTAGACTCTCGGGGTCGATTGCCTGAGGTCCTGGGGGAAAAATTTCAATCGCATCGTAGCCAAGTTGCGAAGCGGTTTTACAGGCGGCGGGAATTCCCTCCCACAAGACAAAGGGACCACCGCGAGCTTCTTCGACTAGCGAGACAGTGAGGCAAGATTTCATTTAATCCGCTGAACGTGCTGTAGTAACAAGTTGAATAAACTCAGCAGCGAGTTGGCTCAGCCGGTCCCACTGTTGATTACGAATATAGTCTCTCTTGACCAACGAACTGCCGACTCCCAAAGCAACCGCCCCCGCCCGTATCCAAGCGGCCCCGGTGGTGAGGTCGACGCCGCCGGTCGGTGTCAGGCGGACTTGGGGCAACGGGCCTTGTAGGTCGCGAAAATACTGGGGACCAAAATGATTGGCTGGAAAGACTTTCACGAGGTCGGCACCAGCGGCCCACGCGGTGGCGATTTCAGTGGGGGTCAAACCGCCCGGTACCATCACGCGATCATAACGGTGCACCGCCTCAATCACTTTGGGTTCAATGATCGGCGCGAACACAAATTGAGCGCCGGCGTGCACCGCGGCGACAGCGGTCTCGGTATCCAACACCGTGCCCACTCCGGGCAAGCCTTGATCACCCAGTTCATCAGCAACCCGCTCGATGGCGCGCAGCGCTCCGGGGGTGGTCATGGCAATTTCCCAAGCAATCACGCCACCGGCGGCCAAAGCGCGGCAAGTCTGCACGGCCTGCTCGGCATTGTCGGCTCGGATTACCGCTACGATTCCGCTCGCCTCAATCCGGCTGAGTATTTCCTGTCTGCTCGTCACGCAACCGGCTCCAGTTCAGTGTCAATGGCGTTTTGTATCAGTGGTGGGCGGTGCCCAAAGAGTCGCTCGAAATCATCCGCCGTTGGCAATAATCTAACAATTACTTTCTGCTCATGATTCAAACGAATGTCGCTGAGTCGGTGGGCCATAAAGGGATTACGAAAGCGTTCAATCGTGGTGTCCACAAACTCAACCGCCCCTTCAACTTTGCCAATCAGAGTTGGCAAGATCTCTCCATACAGCAAATCGCGAGTCCACCGCCAGCCGGCGGCATCTTCCAGGACCGCTTGGACCGTCTCGAGGTCGCTATTCAAATAACGCGCCACCATCGCAGTGTGAATTCCGTTGAGCACGCGAACTTTTCGCAAGTAATAAGATTCTAGATCGTCCACCACTTGAACCGCCGGATGATCAGCCAGCGGAACCGCCATGTGCTGTGGATTTTCGATTGCCAGCAGCGCGTACGGCTCGGCGGTAATCGCCAGAGGATCGCTCAAAACTCGCGGATCATCACTGGGTAAATCGGAGATCATGCAATCGACTAAGTTATTTAACCAATGACACATGTCACCAGCGTAATGCCGAAAAGCGGCGGGCAAGTCCCATTGATCGGCTTGCTCCAGCACCAACTCGCGCAGTCGATCGGCATTCCGTGAGATTAACTCACAGGGCAAGATGGTCAGCGGCGGCAGGTCGGCTGTGAAACGCGCAGCCAACACGGCGGTCAATTTTCCGGGCAAGGTCGCCGGCGCCGTCCCAGGCGGCGGTGACGGGCTGAGCACGTAACCCGCTTCGGTGGCGTTGCTGACAATCAGCCCCAGCGACTCGCTGGTGGCGACCTCTAATACTTGCTGCCACTGTTGATCGGCCACCAAAGCCCGCGAGACGCTGTCAACCTTGACTTCTCGGTCAATCAGCTCTCCCTGCTCACGGCCCCGCACGACCACGGTGAAACCATTGCCAGCTCGATTCAACATCTCAGCCCGAGCCCCCGCGGTCGATTGCACGACAACCACCGACCCCAATTGCTGGCCACCGTGATTCAGTTCGCTGATGAAGCGATCGATGAAACCACGGAGAAATCGTCCGGCCCCAAACTGCAACACCGTCTCACTCATACCGTGACCCCCATTTTCCAGACGGCAATTTCGCGATACCCGTTCGTTTCATTGTGGGCTTCTTTGCCACTGGCGATCTCGATCAAGAGCTGGAACAGTTCATCGGTCAAGGCGGCGGGGTTGGCGTCAACCTCCAATAATCGTCCGGCATCGAAATCGATCCAAGCCGGTTTGCGAGTCGCCAAGTTGCTGTTGGTGGAGATCTTTACCGTCGGCGCGGGGACACCAAACGGGGTTCCGCGGCCGGTGGTAAAGAGAATGATGTGCGCCCCCGCGGCGGTCATGGCCGTGCAGCTGGTTGCATCATTGCCGGGCGAATTCACGAGAGCCACACCGCCCAGCCCAGCCGTCGCTGGATGACCATAGGGAAGCACCTGGACAACATCGGAAGAGCCCGCTTTCTGAACGCAGCCCAATGATTTTTCTTCCAGAGTTGTCAGACCACCATCTTTATTTCCCGGCGAAGGATTCTCATAGACGGGCTGGTTATGCTGGCGAAAGTAGTCTTTGAAATTGTTGATCAAATCAACCGTTTCTGAGAACACCTGCTGACTGCTCGCACGTTGCATGAGCAATTGTTCGGCCCCGAACATCTCTGGCACTTCGCTGAGGATCGTGGTCCCGCCCGACCCGCAATGCTTATCAGCGATGCGGCCCACCAAGGGGTTTCCCGTAATCCCGCTAAAGCCGTCGCTACCGCCACACTTCATGGCCAAAATCAGCTCACTGGAAGGCACAGGTTGACGCTGGAACTGGCTCGCATAATCAACCAATTCTCCCACCATGGCAATTCCATATTCGACTTCGTCTTCGACCTCCTGGGCGTTGAAATAGCGGATGCGATCGGCATTTTCGATTCCCGCCCGCTCTAGTTGCATGCGAATTTGATTGTTCTCACAACCCAAACCAATGACCAACACGCCGGCCGCGTTGGGATGTCGAATCAACCCACCGAGGATCGCCTGCGTGGCTTGCAGATCATCGCCCAACTGCGAGCAACCAAAGGGATGAGGAAAGCTGTAAATACCATCAACTCCCTTGCCGGCAAACATCGCGCAGGCACGTTGGGCGATGCGGGAGGCCGTCATGTTAATACAACCGACCGTGTTGATAATCCATATCTCGTTGCGGATTGCCGCCCGCCCATCCGCGCGACGAAAGCCCTCAAAAGTCAATGGCTCGGACTTGGCCGGTGTCGCCAGCGAATCGTCGCGCTGCCAGCGGTAAGCCAGATTGGCATCGAGTCCGGTGGCCAAATTATGGGAGTGCACAAAGTCGCCCGGCATGATCGGACGGGTAGCCACGCCGATCGAGTAACCATACTTGATTACATGCTCGCCTTGAGGAATCTCAGTCAGAGCAATCTTATGACCTGGCCCCACAGCGTGCGTGGTTACCACTCCGTCGACGGTCATCCCCGCTGGAATCGATTCCAAAGCGACGACCACGTTGTCGCGCTCATGCACTCGCAGCCAACGAGCATCGGCTGGGTGAATTGTCGTGCTGGAACTCATCTATGCTACCTCGATGACGGCTTTGATGACGCCGGAGCTGGGCTCGGTGAAGGCGGGGAAATCTGCAATCAATTGATCGAATGTGGTGCGATGCGTGATCCACGGTTGCGTGTCAATCGTACCATTTTCGATGAGGCGAATAATCCGCGTGAAATCAGCCGGCAGCGCGTTGCGACTGGCTTTTAACGTCATTTCCGGTTTGTGCATGGTCGGGTGTGGGAACTCAATCGCCTGATTGCTGATCCCCACGTAGACCAGCGTGCCGGTTTGGGCAACAAACTGCAGCGCCCCGGCCATGCTGGCGTGATTCCCGGTTGCATCGATCACCACGCGGCAACGATCCCCAGCCGTGATCTGCTCGACAATGGCGTTCGCCTGCTCGCTCGATTCAAAAACAATCGTGTGCTCAACTCCGTAAGTGTCTCTGCAGAATTGCAATCGAGAAGCGACCTGATCCATCACAATCAAGGCGGCACCCGTCAAGCGAGCAAACTCGATGACCGCCAGGCCAATCGGTCCCGCACCGATGATGAGAACAAAGTCGTCACCCCGGCATGCCCCCCGGTCCGCGGCGTGGCAACCAATTGCCAACGTTTCCACCAATGCCAATTGCTCGTAAGCTAAACTGCGCGCCGGGTGGACTTTGTCAGCACGCAACACAAACTGTTCGCAAAGTCCGCCATCGGTCATTACGCCCAAGGTTTGATTCGATTGACAACAATTTGTATGACCGCGGCGACATGCGAAACAGTGCCCGCAATTCATATAAGGTTCCACACTGCAGCGGTCCCCCACACGCAAATGGCGGACTTCGCTGCCCACCTCCAGAACCTCGACACCCAACTCATGGCCAATGATTTTGGGATACGTAAAAAAAGGAAACTTACCCAAATAACCGCCAATGTCCGTGCCACAGACGCCAACGCAGTGTGTCTTTAACAACACTTCGTGAGCGGCCGGAGCGGGAGGCGAAGGGATATGGATTTCCCGGAAAACAAGTGGCTCGACTAACTGCATCGCGCGCATGGGAAAGTCACCTTATTCAACCTGTTTGCCATCGTTATTCTCTGGACGCCCCTCAACATACACCCAGTTGTGAATCGGCTGCAAAATTTTCTGCACCTGACTGACCAGTTCGATATCGAGCGGTTCCTCAATCCACTGGGCCCACTGCTTCACCCGAGCTGGATTGGCGGAGCCGGTCACGCAAGAAGCAAAGTCTTGATTGGCGACCGAGAACTGCAACGCCAATTTGGCAATGTCGACTCCCTGTTGCCGACAAAATTCGGCCGCTTCCGCAGCAACAGCGCGCACATCCTCGGGAGCTTTGTGCCAAGCGGGCAGGGGAGCAGAGGTCAGCAATCGGGCGGAGAATGGAGCCGCGTTAATTAGCCCCACTTGGTGATGCCGACAAAGCGGAACCAAGGCCAGAGCCATGTCGTTCTGCAATGTGTAATGATTGTAAGTCAAAATCACATCCAGATCGAAGCGGGGAATGATCTCTTGAAAAATACGCATCGGATATCCGCTGATACCAATGAAACGAATTTTTCCCGCCTCCCGTTGGCGGACCAACTCGGGTAAAGTCTCCTCCACGATCTGATCGAGATCCACGTATTCAACATCATGGCAAAACATGATGTCGATCGTCTCCAGCCGCATGCGTTCCAATGAGATGTCTACGCTCTCACGAACTCGGCTGGCGGAAAAATCAAAATGAGCCGGCGCGTAACGCCCCAATTTGGAGCTGATGACCAGAGATTCGCGGGGCAAGTCCGGTAGAATCCGCCCCAGCAGCAACTCACTCAACCCCCGCCCGTAATAGGCAGCCGTATCGATGTAGTTCATGCCGCAATCAAGCGCAACCTTGACGCTCTCCAACGCCTCGTTGAGATCGACGTTGCGAAATTCCTGACCGATCGACGAAGCGCCAAACCCCAACGTTGATAAGCTGAGGCCTGTATTTCCGAGGGAATGACGCTCCATGGTGCGGGCATCCAGATCAAGAGGGGCTGACGGGGTAGACTGAACAGTCCACCAACGTAAGAGAAAACAAGCGCAAGCACCACTCCCCCTCCATCCGAGCAGGGCGACCAGCCTCTGCGAGCGGCCAAGAAAAAAGACCAGTGACACGAGCGGTCACTGGTCCGACAGCCTGCTCTACTTTGCGCGCTCAGTCGGCTGCTGCCTACTGCGCGTCGCCTTGTTCCTCGTCGTCAATCTCGCCATCGATCTGCTGAATGTATGCTTCGTCTTCAGCGGTTCGCGCCGCGTCGTTGCGGACGTCCTCAGCCGAACAGCCAATAGCGGCAAGCAACAAACAAACAAACAATAGATTCCACAATCGCACTTTTCCGTTCTCCAGAAATATAATAGGTAATAAAGTAGTGAGTCGTAAGCAAAACGGAATCAGCCGGAACGCGCTAGCGTCCGGTTCCGCAAAACCGTGAGCTAGCGCTCTACAGCTGATAGAACCGTGAGCTAGCGCTCTACGGCTGATAGAACCGTGAGCTAGCGTTCAACGGCTAACGGGAACCGTAGACCACCGCCAGCAATGAAAAATCCAATACTGGCGGCGGTGCAACAATAATCCAGCTTTGAGTTAGCCAATTCGCGAAACTTAAAGTTGGCTTCCGTTGATCACTTCGCCGTCATCAATCACGCACAGCAGTCGCCAGACGTTGGCATCCACGGTGAACGGGAAGAAGCGAACCGAGCCGTCGCCCAGCGTGGCGTTCAAACCGGCGGGGTGCGCCGATCCGAACATGCGACGCCAAGCGGTCGAGGAGGTGGTGCCGGGACGAAAGACGGGAGCAAGATGGTTTGAAACGGGGGCGAAGTGCCAACGTACGCAATCTTCATCCCAACCGCTGTTGTTCCAACGCTCATTGTCGCCACCGTCGGCCCCTTGACGCTTCATCGGCGTGCATTTTTCAGCGTAGGCAATGCTGTTAGACATGCCATCGGTGAATTCGGCCAAGCGACGCTTGACACCGAAACCAGCCCAAGCAATCGCTCCACGACGACCGGCCGTGTTACCCTGGTTGACGTTCGCTCGTTCATCGCCAATTGGCATCAATCCCAAAGGCGGCGCTGGGACGTCACCGGTGCGTTCAATCGTTTCCCCTTGAAAGAAACCAGCACAACCTGCGTAGTCCAATCGTCCGCGGAGGTTGTTATTGTAAAGCTGAGGGGGGCGATTGGTGGGGCAGTAATAGGTCGCGATCGCTACCGCTGCAACATCATCTTCGCCGCCGTTGTTGGGGAAGTTCGGCCAAATCGGCGGGTCGTCACGTCCCAATTGGTAAATATTTTCACCTTCCATGAACGGTAAAATCTTATAGAACTGATTCCAACCACGACGAGTTGCCGCGCGGCAGCAAGTGGTCCCACCGTAAGCCGGTGGAGTTTCGATGTAGTTGAATCCGGACGGGTTAGGGGACCCTGAAGGAGTCACCGCTTCGGGGTCACCATCCATCGGTCCCTGTGGGTAGTGCTGGAAAGCACTCTCATGATTCAACGACGCCAAACCAATCTGCTTGAGATTGTTCTGACACTGCATTCGCCGGGCTGCTTCCCGAGCGGCTTGCACGGCCGGCAACAAGAGGCCAACCAGAATTCCAATAATAGCGATAACCACAAGCAACTCCACCAATGTGAAGCCGCGGTGTCGCTGTCCCTGAGTTCGCAGCATCCCTGTTTACTCCTGTGTTCTGAACGTGAAAAAGAGAAATCGATTGCGGTAACTGCTCCGGGCAAGGCCAGCTCGAAGCGAGATAGGAATGGTATAACGAGCAATCGACTGACCTTCCATGTCATCAAACCTGAATTCGACTAAACTTCATGTTTAGAAATCATGAAGAAATGATTAGCAAACATGTCAGGGTGCGCGGGGAGCTTTTCTTTAGGTGAAAGTTGTCAGCATTGGACGCACCAAAGTAGCTTTTGTAACGCAATTAAGATTCATGATTTCTTAACGTAAGCTCTCCAACTTGCAGCGGTCCCCAAGAAAAATAATCCCGGTTATAAAGATCGTGTGTGGATCGCTTTTCAATTTGCCGCCAACTGCTATACCCGTAGCAATTAGGCTTCGTGCCTCAGTGCTTCAGCAACATTTCAGGAACCCCTTATGATCATGCAATCAGCGGCACCTTTTCGGTTTTACGGCTCCACCATGGCGTCTCGCTGGGCGTTATCGCTGGGAATGGTTTTTTGTGGCTTGGGCACCGTTGATATTGCTCAGTGCCACGCGCAAGAAGAGGTCGACAACCCGGTATTTCGGAACTGGAAAGACTTTCCCGTTGGCTCAACTGTCAGCTATCGGTCGACCACCAAAGCAGGGGAGAACTCGAATATCCAAGAGTTCACGCTGCGATTAAAAGCGAAGACAGCGGAACGCATTACGATTGAGCGGCAACTGACTGCGATCATGCCCGACGGTACTCGCCAAGAGTATCCAGCGATGACCTCCGAGAACGCTCGCGTCTATCGACTGCCCAAGGGGGTTGAGCGTCCTGATCCGAACAAGCCCAAAGGCGTTATCGCTGAAGGTGAAGAAGAGTTGGAGATGCTCGGTAGGAAAATCAAAGCAAAGTGGTTCAAAGCCAAAATGCGAGTCGAAGCGGGTGACATGTTTACCCATTCTTGGTCGTCAGACCAAGTACCGGGAGGCCTGGTCAAGGCTGTCAACGAAACCCCCGCCACCAAGAGCGTGAACACGGTCGAAATGATCGATCTGAAGATTCCTGGTGAATCCCAGGCAAGTGATCAGTAATTCTCAGCAGGGGTCACTCTCACAGGAGCGATCCGCTTCACTACCAACCAACTCCCACGTTACTGCAGCAGGGGAGTTGTCCGTGTATGTCTCGCACTTGAGGCTGGTTTGCAGCCTGCACCACCTAGCCGGGACAAACACTGAGGGTCATGGTGGGTCCAGTGCAAGAAGCGACCTTCGGTGGTTGGCGTTCATTTAAACTGGGCTTGCCCGACCTGGTTTTGTTTTGATATATCCCCGGCGCAACATCCTTGACGCTGAGGGACCCATGCGTTCAGCCACCCAAAAGTCGAATTCGCTTACATTGCTCTCCGCACGCTGCATGCTTGCCGGTGTGTTGTTGATTGCCGCGGGCTGCCACGATGGCCCAATGTACGCTTTGAAACAAGCTAATCCGTTCTTCAGCATGCACCAGTGGCCCGCTGCCGAGCGTCTTGGCCCGACCGATCATCAGCGGGCCGAGGAACTGCGGACTCTCGTTGAGCGAGTCGAGGATATGCCGCCGCAGGAGCAGCAGCGATGGATGGCTGAACTCGCAAAACTAATGGAGTATGACGAAAGTCCTCACATGCGGGGCTTGGCTGCCCAAGCGGCAGGAAAAGCCCAAGTTCCCGAAGCCTTGTCGATTATCCGCACCGCTATGGATGACGACGATTTCAAGGTTCGCATGGTTGCGGCTCGTTCTTTGGAAAACCGTCGAGAACCCGCAGCGACCGAAATGTTGGTGGCTGCGGTTAACAGCGAAGCCAATAAGGATGTCCGCTTAGCCGCCATCAAAAGCTTGGGCAATCACCGCGGTGAGCCCGTTACCGACGCACTCAAGCTGGCGCTCCAAGAGCCCGAATTGGCCTACCGCCATACGTCCATTGCCTCCCTGCGACAAATCACCGGCAAGGATGTCGGCGACAGCCCCGAAGCTTGGGTCGCGATGTTGGAAACCGGCACCGCAGGCAACGAACCGGAATCACAGCCCACTGGCTGGGGCGCACGCTTGAAAAGCCTGTTCTAATTACGCCCGGCCAACGCAACCGCCCCAGCAACTGCCCGAACTTAGAACCTATCCGAAACCGTTAGCCGCTTTGGCGCTAGCCGCGGTTGTTTTGGATTTTCCTAGAACCT
>CAZHTX010000025.1:0-24569 GCA_964535475.1 uncultured Pirellulaceae bacterium | reverse complement strand
TCCCTCGCCTTTTGTTCGCTAACATCCAACTGAATACCGACCATCCGCAGCGGCTTGCCCTCGTCATCCCGCTGGACAACGCGTCCGTTCGCCTGCAACCAGACCCAATAGCCGCGGCGGTGCCTCAAACGAAAGGTGGCTTGGTAGTACTCTGCCTTCCCGTTAAGCACCGGGTTGAGTTTTTCCATTACGCCAGCCACGTCATCGGGATGCATTCGCCCGAGCCAAGTATCTGTGGTATCTCCCAGTTGGTCTAGCGACTCACCAACTTGCGCGGCCCAGCTGTCGTCGAGCCGGACTTTACCTGCCGTGGGCTGCCAATCCCAGCAACTGAGCTTGCCCGCCATCAGTGCCAATTCGAGCCTTTCGCGATGCATTTCGGCTTCGCGACGGGCAGCCAACGTGGCTTGATTTGCCGCAATGCGTTCACTGACATCGCGAAGGAAAGCGGTAATGCGTTTGCCCGAAGCTGTGAAGACAACCGACATGACCACTTCGACTGGCACTTCCTCACGCGAGCGATTCAAGACCACCGTTTGGTAGACACTCTCCATCAGCGGGCCGACGTGCCCCCGATTAATCCGCCGCAATTCGCGCTGCCATTTTAATTGATCCGCCGGCAGCAGCAGCAAGCGATCGACCTGCCTCCCCAGCACCTCGCGTCGCTGCCATCCTAAAATGCGTTCCGCCGATCGATTCCATTCCAGCACGCGTCCCCGTTGATTCACTGAAACAACTGCGTCGAGTGAGTTTTCCAGCGTTAGCCGAATCGCCTGCTCGCTCTGTTGCAAACGATCTTGAATCTCGCGCAGCACAGTCACCTCAGTAAACGAACTCAACACATGAGCCGCCGAACCGGCTCGTTCGCAAAAGAGCTCGGAGTTAATCTTCAACCACGCCACCGACCCATCCGGGCGATCAACTCGCATCAAGAACCCACGAACCGGTTTGCCCGTTCTGAGCGTTACCATCGCGGGATGTGCTTCGCCCGGAATCGGTTCGCCCCACTGATTGGCCGCTCGCCACCGCGAATCCAACGAGGTACGTCCCAGTAATTGATCCCGTGTGAGTCCGAGAATCGTTTCGGCGGCCGCATTGCTGGATATGATTTGACCTTGCTGATCTTGCACGACCAACCCTTCAGCCATCACCGAGAAGACTTTGCTGAAAAAGTCTTCGCTGAGATTGTGCAATTGATAAAGCGGTTTTTGACCTGCCGAAATTTCCATCTCGGCAGACTTCTCAAATTCCATGGCTAAACCTTCAGGGCAGTCGGCAAGGTTACCAAAATATCGGGCGAATGCGGTAAACCGTAACCTAACGCCAGTCATCGGAACTGGGGGGATAAGCGAACAGCCTTAGCTAAACTTTTCGCTCTGCACTAGCTGTGCGGAATGGAGAGTATAACCTGCTGGTTGCAGCGGCTCGGTACGGGGGCAGAACACTTTCTAAATCCCACCAAAGGAAGGGTGCGCCCGCTGTCGTTTCATCCTTGAACCCACTTGCTCCTGGGGGTAGGCTTATACAAGGTGATTCATTGCAAGTCGCGGGCTTGTTGCTCGGCTGCCTCCGTCCCCCACAAATCAGCCATGTACAAAGACCTTTCCCGCCTGCTCTTCGTGATCGCTATTGGCTGGAGTTTCTCTCTCTCAGTCAACGCCACCGACGCAATCGACTTTAACCGCGACATCCGGCCGATCCTCGCGGAGAACTGTTACTTTTGTCACGGCAACGACGCCCAGCATCGCATGGCCGATTTGCGACTTGATGTTCGCGAGGATGCCATTGCGGGCGGTGCGATTGTTCCCGGCGAAGCGGACGCCAGTTTGCTGATCGAACGTATTCTCAGCGATGATCCCGACCTGCAAATGCCCCCGCCGGAGACGCAAAAGCAGATTACGCCGCAACAACGTGAATTGCTGACACGCTGGATTAACGCTGATGCCCAGTACGCGGAGCATTGGTCCTTCGTCGCTCCTTCGCGATCCACGGTTCCGGCGGCCGGTGACAGCGAAGTGATCGACGCACTGATCGCGGCCAATCTGCACAAATACGATCTAGAGTTATCCCCTCCGGCCCGCTTGGAAACTCTGATTCGCCGCGTGTCCCTCGACTTGATTGGCTTGCCACCCACACCGGCGGAGATCGATACCTTCCTGGCCGCCGCTGCGGTTAACGAACAACTCGCTTATGACCAATTGGTCGACCGCTTACTGGCCAGCCCCCATTACGGTGAACGCTGGGGACGATGGTGGCTCGACCAAGCCCGCTATGCCGACAGCAATGGCTATTCGATCGATGCCCCGCGACAAATTTGGAAGTATCGTGATTGGGTGATCCAAGCTTTTAATGAGGACTTGCCATTCGATCAATTTACGATTCAACAATTGGCTGGCGATCTTTTACCAGAGTCGACGATCAATCAACAAATCGCCACCGGCTTTCATCGCAATACGCAATTGAATCAAGAGGGTGGTATCGATAGGGAGCAATTTCGCATCGACAGCGTGTTCGATCGCGTGGCCACCACCGGCACCGTGTGGTTGGGACTCTCTATCGGTTGTGCCCAATGTCATGATCATAAATTTGATCCGATCGAGCAGCGCGAGTTTTATCGCTTCTTTGCTTTCCTTAACAATCAAGACGAGCCGACGATCAAGGTTTATCCAGATGATCTCGACGTCCCCCAGTTACAAGCGGAAGCCAAAGCACTTCGCGCAAAACTTGACGCCCAGGTCACCGAGCAAGCGGCAGCGCTCGCCAACTGGGAACAGCAGCTGACCGACGAACAGATTGAGCAGTTACCCAAGTCGGCCCAGCAAACGCTCAAAGTTCCCGCTGACAAACGCAGTGCGGCGCAGCGGCAAATCTTATATGCCTGCGAATTGGGCGCGGCCGGACCCTTTCAAGAATGGACCGCACGCGTCGCCGCGATTGATAAGGTGTTAAACAATGCACCGACCACGTTGGTGCTCAAGGAAAGATCACAAGCCCGCAAGACGACGGTTTTCATCAATGGTGATTTCACTCGTCCGGCGGAGGAAGTCACGCCAGGCACGCTGGCTGTCTTGCATCCACTTGCATCTGATGCCGCGCAACCGAATCGGCTCGATTTGGCTCGCTGGATCGTAGATCGTCGCAACCCGTTGACTTCGCGGGTGATTATCAATCGAGTGTGGCAACAATACTTTGGTCGCGGCATCGTGGAGACGGAGAATGACTTTGGTCTGCAAGGCTCTCCCCCTTCGCACCCTGAATTGCTTGATTGGTTGGCGATTGAGTTTATGGAGCGGGGCTGGAGCCTCAAAGAAATGCATCGCTTGATCGTTGGTTCGCGGACGTATCGGCAAAGTTCGATCAACCGTCCGGAACTGCAAGCGGCCGATCCTAATAACTATTTGCTGGCTCGCCAAAGCCGCTTGCGACTTGACGCGGAGATTATTCGCGACGTGGCGCTAGTGGCTAGCGGGTTGTTGGCACCGAAGCTGGGCGGACCGTCGGTATTCCCGCCGTTGCCGGAGGGAGTGATGGGGCAGGGGCAAGTCAAACGCGCTTGGCGGGAAAGTCCCGGCGAAGACAAATTTCGCCGCGGGCTGTATACGTTCGTGTATCGCGGCTCGCCCCACCCGACGCTCAGTGTGTTTGACGCCTCCGAGGGGCTCAGCACTTGCACCCGTCGCCTCCGCAGCAACACCCCGCTGCAATCGTTAACTTTGCTGAACGACCGCGGCTTTTTTGAGTTTGCCCAAGCTTTGGCGGAAGTCATTGAAAACACAGGTTTGCCGCATGCGTTTCGCCGCTGTACGTCGCGTTATCCCGAGCCCGAAGAGCTAGAGATACTCTCCCGACTCGATACGCTCAACGCCGCTCGCTTGCTGCTGAATCTCGACGAAACGATTACTCGCGAATGATTGGCCCACGCATGAATACAAAACAACACGCGACCGACCTGCAAGCCGCCACGCGTCGCCATTTCTTCAGCCGTTGCTCGGTGGGTCTTGGCTCCGTGGCACTCGGTTCGCTGCTGGGCACCGCCACGCAATCCGCTGCGGCTGCGGACGCGGACGCGAAGGGAGACGCTGGGGGGGCAACGCAAGCTGACCGCGGACCGCTGCAGCCAAAGCCCAGCCATTTTCCCGCAAAAGCCAAGAATGTCATCTTTCTATTTATGGCGGGTGGCCCCTCACAACTCGACACGTTTGAGTATAAGCCCCGTTTGACAGAGTTAAATGGTCAACCGATTCCGGCCAGTTACACTGACGGCAAACGGTTCGCTTTCATGGACAGCAGCCATCGCAGCGATCTGTTAGGGTCGCGGCGCAGCTTTGCCCAATACGGCGAAACGGGCACTTGGGTTAGCGATCTATTGCCCTACACGGCCGAGATCGTTGATCAGCTTACTTTTGTGAATACTTGCAAGACCGATTTGTTTAATCACGCCCCAGCCAAACTCTTTATGAACGCCGGCAGCGGTCTGTTTGGGCGCCCTAGCATGGGTGCGTGGGTAACGTATGGGCTGGGCAGCGAATGTGAAAATTTGCCCGGGTTTGTGGTCTTGCAAAGTGGACCACGGGGTCCCCGCGGCGGGGCCACGCTCTGGAGCAGTGGCGTGCTGCCGACCACCTATCAAGGCGTGCCGCTGAGAAATCAAGGCGACCCGATCGTTAACTTGTCGACTCCCGAGGCTATCACCGATCAACAGCAACGCGAATTGGTGACTGCCCTACGGGAGATGAACCTCAAACGTTTGGTCGAAACGGGCGATGCGGAAATCTCCACTCGCATTAACGCTTATGAGATGGCGTTCCAAATGCAGACCAGCGCGCCCGAACTGATGGATACCAGTGACGAATCTCAAGAGACGTTCGAGCTGTACGGGATAAAGGACCCTAACGAAAGAAGCTACGCCCGCAACTGTCTACTGGCCAGGCGGTTGGTCGAACGGGGTGTACGATTCGTGCAACTTTATGACACGAACTGGGATCATCACGGCGGACCCACGGAGAACCTGGAAAAGCATTTGCCGGAAAAATGCCGCGACATCGACCAGGCTTCCTCGGCACTCGTTCGCGATTTGGCCCAGCGCGGTTTGCTGGAAGATACCATCGTTATTTGGGGCGGTGAGTTTGGTCGTACGCCGATGGGAGAAGTCCGCGAATCGACCGGCCGCAATCATCATATCGACGCCTTCACGATGTGGTTTGCCGGCGGTGGTTTCAAGCCCGGCATGCGATACGGAGTGACCGATGAATTTGGCTTTGGCGCAGTTGAAAACCCGGCTCACGTTCACGATATCCACGCCACGCTGCTGCACTTGCTGGGACTCGACCATCAGCGCCTCAGCGTCCGTTCTCAGGGACTCGACTTCCGCCTCACCGGTGTCGATGGGGCTCAGGTGATCCCAGAGATTATCGCCTAAATTCGGTTGCTAGTCGCTCGTCGCAGGCCGTGATCGCACAATGATCGCGCCTCGCTGCGGAGTGCATTTTCCCGAAACAAACGCAATATTCATCCCCTCACTCCTCTTCCACCGCAACGTAATTGCTGACTTCGTTTGCCATATTCGGTGGCATGTCCTCAAGGGCCGCGATCGCTCTTAGGCATCGCTGCGCTTCCTCGGACTTTAAGTTGTTCAGCATCTCCGCTCGTTTAAACACCAGGTAGGCCAGAGCTCCGGCAACTCGCGGAGGATATCTTTTTTCGATAGTATCGATGGCACTCTCGGAGAATGGCCCCATAATAAAAACAATAATGGTGGGAAAATCAATCGTTTCCGTCAATTGTCCGTTGTCATACATTGCCACCAATGCTTGGCAGGCTTCAAATCCTTCTCGTTCGATGGCGGCTGACAAGTCCGCGTCCGGCAGAAATTGGAGCCGCACAAATCGGTACATCAACAGGGGCATGGGCCGCAGGAAATAATCTTTGAATGCTACATTGCGCAGGATCATCTGTCGCCGCCAGGGTTCACCGATCTCGGGAACATCAAACATGCCTTGCACAATGGTTGACAGCAATTTCATTTCGTAACCAAAAACTTGCGTTAGCAAAAAGATGTCATTGCGTCCGCCTCGCTTTCCAGCCAATTCGGCTCGCAAGTTTTCTTGCAGGTCCTCCAATCTTGATTCGCCGGTCAATGAATGGAGGATTGCTTCGTGGGTTAATGAGGTTTGAAAATCGACCAATTGGTGACCGTAGCCAAAAGCGTCTGGCTTATCCGCGTTCCAAAACGGCCAATTCTTTCGTAACCCCCGTTCCCAGTATGAAACAGCCTCTTGCGGTTCTCCTCGATCGCTCGCGATCAAGCCGGCCACCAAACAGGCGTCCGAGAACGCGGCGTGGGGCAACGGAAAGGGCTGCTGGACCGTATCCGCATTCGTTGCTGTGCTATCGATTGCTTGTTGGACGAGAACGAAGAATCGCTCCATCCTCGTTTTTGCCGAATCGAGATCACCTGAGAGGATGTCAAGCCGGGCCCGTTCCGTCAACAACGGTGCTTGGTCGATTGGTAAATCTGGCACCGTTAAGTCGACTTGGCTTTCAATAAGTTGAGTTGCTGCGGCCATTTTCTGTTGGCGAATATAAAGCCAACTAAGATCGCCGATTAAGGCCACGCGTTCGCGAGTTGTATCTGCAGGCCGGTCTTCGGTGGCTCCTATTAAACTCAGCAAGATTTCTTCGGCCTCCGCCAAACGACCGGTAGCCCGCAGCGCATCGGCGAGGCGCCATTCGGTCGCCCTCGCCCGTCGCGACAGCTCGGCTGAGTTCCCGGCGTCCATGTTCACGGCAAATCGCAGCGGCAGAATATCCGTTTCGGTTTGCAAAGCGATCGCCCACCGAGGGCCATCCTTTCTTAGATCGGCTAGTAATATTGTTTTGAGTCGCAACGGCACCAGCGGCAGATATTGTGACAGACTGCCTGGGTAAGTCGCAATTAACCGATTCAAAGTATCCTGTTTGCTCTCGTAATTGCGGGCAGCAAGCTCCAGGCTGTACAACCACATGCCGGACAACAAGTGCCAAATTGCTTCATCATCCGCTGCGGGGCGCGGTGCTTGGAAAATCTCTGCAAAGATCCGCCGAGCATTGGTGCGATCCGCTTGTTCAAAACGGCAAAGTCCAAGCTTAAATTGGGCTTCCAAAGCATCAGATTGAGCGTAGATCGCCGCCGCAGCGGTCTGTTCCTTAGCCAAGAACAGAAAATCGGCGGTTTCAATTGTCGAGGGCACCTCTGGACGTTGCTTGACCTCAAAGAGCAGGGACTCTGGCGAGAACTGTGTTGATCCGCGCAGACGCACCGCGGTCCCCTGGGAGTCAGCCGCAAAGATATCACGAAGTGAAAGCGTCTGGCCGTTGACTTGAAATATAATCCGCCCCGCGTCGATTTCTCCCACGACTCGCCAAGTTGCCGCCAGCGGTATTTGCAACCTCTCAATCGCCAATATCTCAGAGCCCCGGCTGATCGAAAATGTTAACGCTGATTCAGTCCGCATCGACTCGGCAAACGTCAGAGTAGACGGGGCGTTGTCTGACCGCGCAATGTTGGCCGCGCTGGTGGCGACGCGAAAGGTGTAGCTGGATGTGTCGTCCTCCAACAGAGCAAGCTCAAAGAACGACAAAGTCTCAAGGTCTTCGACATTCAAATCAAAGCTTAGCCGGGTACCCACAAATTCCGCCAAGTCCTCCTTAATTGTGATCGAGTTGGCAGCCGGTAACGCGTCCAATCTGTTGGCGGTTTGCCAGTTGGTCAACCTGCGTTGCAATGCCGAGCGAAGGTCATTTAGCTGGCTACTTAAGGAGACGCCAGGGGCGCTATCGAGTAACGTAGCGAATTGCTGTATCTCCCGGCTGGCAGCTTGCAGCTCCGCTTGAGTTGCTTGACTATCCTCGATACGAGTGCGAATGGCCATGGCGTAAGTACGCAGCAATTCGGTTTTTGCAACTTGGGCCGGCTCCGTTGCGATGTTGCCAATTGACTCGAGCAATGGACTCAGCGCCACAACGTCCTCATAATCAAATTTGGATAATTGATATTTCCGCGGCAAGAAGGCCTGTTCATATTCCCGTTGACTTTCCGAAAGCAAACGCGCTCGACGTTCAACCTGTGCCAGCGCCCGAGAGCGATTAAATCCATAAGCGAGTCCGAAAATGGCGGCACCCAAACAGACCACAACCAATGCCAAGCTGGCAGCAGCAAGCCTGTGTCGGCGAATCGACTTGTGCATCCAATAGAGGAAAGAAGGTGGGCGCGCCAGCACCGGTTGGTCTGTCAAGAAACGCCGCACATCCTCGGCGAATCCAGAAGCCGTTTGATAACGTCTGCGGCGGTCATTCTCGATAGCTTTCATGGCAATCCAATCGAGGTCACCAAGCAGCACTTGCCGCAGACGCCGGATGTCGGTGCTCCGGGCCTCCGTTACCTTTCTCGAAATCGCTTGATCGTCAGCTTTCTCCCGTAATGTTTTTGATTGCCCGCTGGAAAGTAGCCTGCTGCTGGGTTTGACCGGTTCATTTGTGCGGACGATCTCCAGCAGCTTGACCAACGCCCGGCCGCGGAAACTGGCGTCATCGAGCGGAGTTGTGCCAGTTAGCAACTCATAGAGGATGACACCCAATGCGTAGATGTCTGTGCGGGTGTCGATGTCGACTTCATCTAAATTGGCCTGCTCGGGACTCATATATTTGAGCGTTCCCAGAACTTGACCGATTTTCGTCGTTACACCTTGATCCAAATGCCCCGGTACCGTTTGCAAAGCTTTTGCTAAGCCAAAATCGATTACCTTGGGAATGGCACGGCCATCCACCGTGGCGACCAAAATATTGGAGGGTTTGAGATCCCGGTGTAAGACCCCCTTTTGATGCGCATGTTGGACAGCATCACACACTTGGACAAATAGATCCAACCGTTGCCGGAGGTTCAACCGGTGTTCGTCACAGTAGTCGGTGAGCGGCTTCCCGCGAACTAACTCCATGGCAAAGTAGGGACGTCCGTCGGCGGTGTCACCGGCGTCTAAGATCTTTGCGATCGAGGGGTGATCCATCAGCGCGAGAGCTTGTCGCTCCGCATCAAATCGCTTTAAAACCTCGCCGGTATCCATGCCCGGTTTGATTAACTTCAGCGCCACAAGACGCTTTACCGGCACCCGTTGCTCGGCCAGAAAGACCTGCCCCATCCCGCCGGTGCCGAGCGGTTCGAGAATGAAATAGCGACCGACGAGGGCGGGGACGTTGAGTGTCTTGCCTGTGCCGGCCAAGTTCTCATAAACCGTCGGATCAATCAGCTCCGGCGGTTGTTTGACATCGCCAAGTGTCTTCTCCAACGGTGGGCCTACCGTTTTGAAACTGGGAGAAGTTTCATCCGGGTTTGCATCATTTAAATGAGTTTCCAGCGGGTCGTGCGGCGAGGGCTCTGAGGGCTGTGAATCGTCGTCGGTCGGTGAATTCATTGCTGGCAAGCCACTCGGCGGTGCAGATGCTTGTGGTATTCTTGATTTGGCCCCGCAGAATGAGCGGTATCACTAGGGTAGCGTTGAGGAGTCCCCGTAATCAACCGGGCGACGGCAAGTTGCTTACTCTTTTGCCTGCTTTTCCAGCATCGCCCGCACGCGAGCTTGCTCCTTTTGCAGCGCTGCGGGTGGAATTGGCATAGGGGTAAAATCAGCGGCGGCGGTGATTTTTTCGTTGGCTGAAATCTCGCGCCAACGGAGATTGCGAAACCAGACCGGCTGACCATGATCTTGCAACCACAGTCGGCCGCCGCGACCCGTTAAATCGCCGCCTCGGATCGTTAGCAATTCAACCATCTCAGCCCAATTTGCATTGGCGTAATCAAAGTCAAGCACGCGTTGGCCGTTGAGCCAATGCTGGATCACCGTGCCTTGGCAGATAATCCGGGCCGTATTCCACAATCCAACCGGGCGCGTCGCATCATGTGAGGGCGCCATGCAAAAAAACAGGGCGGCTGCCGATTGACGGGGGTTCTCTCCGTAGGGACTGCCAACGTTATCAAGGATCTGATATTCCACCTGCCCCGGGCGATAGTAGACGCCACTGTTACAGCCCTCTGAGACTTTCCATTCAAAGCGAAGCTCGAAATCGTCCGGTACATCACGAACCGTATAGGTCAGCGGTCCGCCGGCTCGCGCACGATAAAACGCTCCGTCGACAATTTCCCAATTTCCTTTGTGTTCCCAGCCATCAAAAGAGCTGCCATCGAACAGTTGAGTAAACTCTTCGGCCGCCACGGTGGTTACCGGTGCCCACAACACCGTGGCCGCAACATAGAGTCCCAAGAGTCTGGTTGCCAAGCTGTGACTGGGTAACGTTGGTCGCATTGGAGTCGCCTCGTTTACGGATTCGTGGTGTAAATAGTTAACCCTTGTAAGCTCTTTTTCGGACCACCCGTCAATAAACTGACGACGTAGCCCACGACCAGGCAAGCGATGATTCCGCAGGTTGTATAGAGGTAACCGGTGACGCTGCTGAACTGCCAAAGTGCAAACATGCTGGACGCGCCCACCAACGCGCCGGACATGGCTCCGATCGCGTTCGCGCGGGTGGTCATCACGCCGAGGGCAAACAGCCCACCAAGCACACCCATGAACAGGCCGATCACCTTGATAAAGGCATCAAACAGCGAATTGATTTCGGGATTGATAAATAACAGCCCCAACAGCGTGCCCAGCACGCCCATCAGCAACGTGATCCAGCGAGCCAACCTCAAATAACCACGTTCGTCGCGACACGCATTCAGGGGCCGCAGGAAATCGGTCACGATCGTGGTCGCCGTCGAATTCATACTGGTGGATACAGTGGACTGGGCCGCGGCAAAAATGCCAGCCACAATCAAGCCGGCTAAGCCCACGGGCATTTCGCGGGCAATGAATAGCGGAAAAACTTGATCGGTCGTAATCGTCGGGTCAAGACGTTCGGGGTGGGAACGATAATAGCTGAACAACGCGGTGCCGATACCGAAGAACAGTATCGTGGCGGGAATGGTCAGCACGGCATTGGTCCAAATCGAGCGGGCCGCCAGGCGTTGATCAGAGGTCGTCATGTAGCGTTGCACGACCGCTTGGTCGGCCGTGTAGGATGACAGATTCTGGCCGATCGCGCCAAAGACCACGATCCACAACGCAAGCTGCGTGGCGGTAACATCCCAGTGAAAGTTGGCCAAGCGAAATTTGTCGGCTTGCCAAGCATCGCTCGTCGCACCGGCAAACCCGCCGGACGAATCTGATACCAACAATATGATCGCCAACACGGCGCCCCCCAACAACACGATCGCCTGTAGCGTGTCGGTCCAAATCACCGCCTCCACACCTCCCAGGGTGCAGTACAGCACGCTTAATAAACCAATCAGCAACACCGACTGCGAGGGTGTCAAGGGAGTCGCCACGGCCAATGCCAAGGCGGTTAAAGACATGACCACCGCCATGCGAAACAGATGGAACAGCGTGAAACTGGCGCTGCCAAACAATCGCACGCCTCGGCTGAACCGTTTTTCTAGATACTCATACGCGCTCGTCACATCCAATCGTCGGTAGAATGGCAGGGCGACAAAGACACCCACCACGGCCACCACTGGAATCATCATGTTACCAATCGCGTAGACCCAATCTTGGGCGAATGCTTTGGCAGGGACCCCGGTAAAGGTCAACGAGCTGAGCATGGTGGCAAAGATGCTGCAACCAGCGGCCCACCAGGGTATATGCTTGCCACCCCGAAAGTAATCGTTGGTATTCTGGTTGCGACGAGCAAAATAGAGTCCTATCAACACGATCGCAAACAAGTAAACGAACAACACCAAGTAGTTAATAGCACCAAAACCTTTGCGATAACTGCTGGCCGTAATTTGCCAAATCACTGGGCTGCGAACGCGGGGGCGAACTTCACCGCTGGCGACAATAATTTGATCTCGCCAACGCGTGGCCACCGTGGTGACGTGATTTTGTGGAGTGCCACCAATCGATGTCCAGGTGTCGGTGATCGTATGGTAGGCAAGGGCCGTTTTGGGAAACCCCGGATGGTCATCACGTAGCTGGTCGGCTTGCCCAAAGTGAGCCCCATCGTCTCCGCCTAAGACAAACAAATGGCTTTGACCATAGTGGATGCCGACCCCGGCCATCACGCAGCGTGGCACTTCGGCTCGCGCTCGCCAAGTTTTACCATTAGGATTGTATTCCCAAACATCCCGCAATAATTCAACTTGCTCCCCCATTTGCCCGCGGCCGCTGATCACATACACACAGTCGTCATAACCGTTATGTTGGTGCAGGGTCAGATTGAAGGCTCGCGGTTGTCCGGGCCAAGCGGCTAATGTTTGCCATTGAAATAACTCGGGCTGTTGTCGGTTGCCCAAATCGAGGGCCCAGAAATTATGCAACGCCGTGTCAAGATCAGCGCCACTTTGGCCACCGGCAACATAAATCACGTTGTTTACCAGGGTCGCTTGCCCATAAGCGCAAGGCTGTGGCAGGGGCGGGTAAGCGGTCTGTTCGAGCTGCTTGGTGTCACGGTTCCAACTCAGCAAGAATACTTCGCTAAAAGTCTGCTCCGCGTCGTTGCCACCGAGGCAGACGACGCCATCGGGAGTGGAAACTGCCGCACCGTAAGCCAACGGGCGAGGCAATGCTGCGGCCGTGATCCAACCGTCCGAGGGACTATCCAGCGGCAACACATGCACGGAGTCGTACCACTGTTTGTCTTGCTCCCAAATCGGCTGCGGAAAATTGGCACCCCCGGCAACAATTAAAGCGTCTTGGTGCACACCGACAAATGGACCGGCCACACCCAGCGGGTCGGGTAACTCGGCCAATTGCTCCCACGCCAGCAACGGTTGCCGCGAATCGACGTTTGCGGACTGCTGGGTGCGAGCATCCGCGGCGGGCGTTTGGGCCAACGCGGGAGCCGCAAGTAAAGTGGACGCAAGCAATAGCCGACAGATTGCCGGCAAACCAAGTTTTAAACGCGAAGCGACCACGGGTAAAAGCTGCCTTAAACAGGAGAAGCATCGACTTCAGCAAAAAAACTTTGTGCCTCTAACTGCTCACGCAGCGCGGAGAATTTTTCCGCGGCCAATGGTTTGCCGGGCAAGCGAGGTGGTCCGCAGTCCCAGCCGACCATCGCCATGATCGCCTTTTGTGCCGCGCGTGGTCCAAAGGGGACAAACGCTCGCACCATCGCTTGGGCTTGCGACTGAAACGATCGCGCTGCTTCCAGACGTCCCTCGGCAAAAGCGGTCAGCAAACGTTGATAGATCGGAGCCGCGTAATTGTAAGTGCTCCCCACCGCGGCAGTTCCACCAGCCGAAAGTCCTGATAACAGCATTTCATCGGAACCCCACAAAATATCATACTTGCCATCTTCATATTCGACGCAAGCTTGATACTCGTGGACCAACGGTGAGGTAAACTTGATACCTCGCAGCGTCGGTATCTGCTGGCTCCCTAATTCAAGGAATCGCAACATATCAAACGCCACGCCGGTGAGGGCGGGAATGTGATAATAAAAAAATGGCAGCCGGTCAGCACCCGCGGCGATCACAGCCATGGATTCCACAAGCGTTTCCACGGAATCGGGCTTGAAGTACAACGGGCTGACCGCCGAGATCGAGTCGGCACCAATCTGCTGGGCATGCACGGCCAATTCTCGCGCCGCCGTGATGCTTTCACTACCAACCTGAATGATCACTGGTAAACGGCCAGCTGCCGCCCGCACAAACTCCTCGGCGACTTGCTGGCGCTCTTGCTGAGTCAACAAGATCCCTTCACCGGTACTGCCCAAGACATACAGCCCAGCGATTTTTTGCCCCACTAAAAAGTCGACCATGGGGGCGATTTTGGCAAGCTCCAAAGAGCCATCGGTTCGCAGGGGCGTAAAGGTCGCGGCAAATAGACCGCGCAACGGTGCCGAAAAGTGAGTCATGCAGATTGGGTCGAGGGTGAGAGGCGGGAAATATCGGCACTTCGTTTAGAACCTATCCGAGAACCCTGAGCCGACGGCGCTAGCCGCGGGCTGAGCCGACGGCGCTAGCCGCGGGCATTTTTTCCGAGAACCTTGAGCCGACGGCGCTAGCCGCGGGCATTTTTGAGGTTCTCGGATAGGTTTTTAGCCGAGTGCCGATGGAGTCAGAAAACCGATAACCGTTCTAACGACGGAACATCGGGTCATTCTTGTTACCGCGCGACAGCAAGTAAGCGATCATATCCAACACTTCGTCTTGATTGAGTGGATTGATCAGATCGGCTGGCATCAATGAAATGGGAGAGGGTTCAATCTCTTCGACTTCATCCTTGGCAACCTCGACCACTTTACTGGAGTCTTGGGGATCGGTCAGCACGATGTAGTGCTGGTCGTTCTCAGAGACGATGCGGCCGGTAATAGCCGTGCCCGCAGCGGTCAATACAATGCTGGCGCGATATTGATCGGAAATCACACGGTTAGGCTCGACGATCGCCTCGGCCATTTCCTTAATGCCAAATCTGCCCGCCGCTTGGGTGAGGTCTGGTCCCGTGGCTCCCCCTTCACCAGCGAACCGGTGGCAAACGATACAGCTAGCCGCGGCGTAGGCCCGCTTGCCATTCTCGAAGTCCCGTCCTCGCAATTGCTGACCGCTGGCATCCAGCACCGAGGCGACTGTCCAGACTTGACCGGGCCCTTGCGGCGCGGGGCGTTCGGGAAGCACATAAGGCTTTCGCGCGCCGAGCGCCTCGACGGCTAAACGTTCCGCATCGGTGGCCAGATCGAACGCTTCGCGGTCGATATTAGTCAAGAAACCCTGAAAGCTGGCGCCGCCGCTCCATTGACGCGCTTTGTTAAACCAACGGAAATACGCTTCCCGCAACTCAGTGCTCCAGCCCGCAGTCGCATTCCGCAGCACGAGGGCATAATGAATTTGCTGGGCATCGGGTTGGTTCGCCAGCATCGCGGCAATCGCTCCGCCGTAACCTTGGTTGCGGGCGATCAATTCGGTCAGATCGGTTTGTTGCTGTTCGTTTGTCTTTTCCAGCAGCGCAACCGTCTTGGCGACCACCGGTTCGCTCTGCAAGTAAACCAGTAGTTGCGACAACTCGCGGTTGAGCGATTGATCAGCGGCCGGATAGTGAGGTTCCAGTTTCTTGGCCCACGCCTGTTGCACCGCTTCAGTGGGTGCACCGCAGCGAATAAAGAGCAATTGCAGGGCCCGCGACCAGGCCAATTTTTGCGGCGAGGTCAATTCAGCGAAGTTCACTCCGTCAAGCCAACTGAGACCAGTATCCAAGTCGGCCGCGCTACCTTGGTGGGCGAGCGCGATTGCCAGCGAGATGCGAGTCCAGGCATCGACAGCGGCGCCAACATCAGCGCCTACAAGCCCACGCCATTGCTCCAGCGGCTGAGCTTCCAAAGCGACGCGTGCCGCATAACGCACAAAGCGATCCGAGTTGCCGAGCGCGGGCCAAATCTTCTTCAACGCGGCCGCCACATTCTCCGCCGGTTTGCCGTGGTAGGCTTCTAATTCTCGCCGTAATGCTCGCATCGATTCTCCCGCTTCGTCACGGGGGTCAATGGCAGCCGTCGATTGATCGCCCACGTAAGTCACGCGAAACAACTCCGATTGCGTGCCCCGCCCACCGATCGTGAAATACATCGCACCGTCACGGCCAATTGCCACGTCGGTCAGGGGCAGGGGAGTGCGTGCGACAAACTCTTCTTTTTCGCCGCTATAACTCGCACCATCGGGTGTGAGGTGGATGGCATACATGGTGCCGAAGGTCCAGTCACAAATGTAGAAGGCGCTTTGGTATTTGCCGGGAAATTTCGCTCCATAACCAAACTCGGCTCCGACTGGCGAGCCGGGACCAATGTCGACGACTGGCGGCAAACTGTCTTCGTAGTAAGTTGGCCACTTGCCGGTGCCGCTGCGCCAACCAAATTCGCTGCCGCTGGTGGCATGCACGACTCGCGTGGGACGGTACCAGGGTGAACCGAGGTCCCACTCCATATCGGCATCGTAAGCAAACAGTTCTCCATCGGCGTTGAAATCCATGTCGTACGGATTTCGGTAGCCGATGCTGATCATCTCCCATGTTTCACCATTGGGATCGGTCCGCGCGATCCAGCCACCGGGTGCCAACTTGCCACGTGCGTGCCCATTCGCATCCCATTGTCGCGGCAAGAGATGATCTTCCGACCAATTTGTGGGCAACCGACTGGCGTTAAAGTTTTCGGGTGGATCGGTGTGGTTACCGCAGATCACATAAAGACTCTTGCCGTCGGGGGCGAGTCGCAAAGCGTGCGGCCCGTGCTCGCCACCACCGCGAAAGGCTTTCAATTTCGTTAGCTTGTCGAGCTCGCCATCCTGCGTCGTATCTTGCGCTCGATAGAGCCCGCTGCCGGGACCGCCATTGACCGAAATATAAAGACTGTCAAAAGCGAACAATAAGCCTTGGGCCGACGTGATTGGCAAATCGAGTTTCTCCACCACCACTTCATCGTCACTGCCGACCGCGGGCAAGGTAATACGGCAGAGTCCCTTGTCACCTTGGTCACTGGCAATCAACCGGCCTTGAGGGTCGACTGTAATCGCCACCCAAGAGCCTAATTCATCTCGCGGGACCGTGAATAAACGTTCGACTTGGAAGCCGGGCTGCGTCAAGAAGACATCGCGCCGTGCGGAACCGGGCGCGGGGACATTGCTGAGTGCTTGCCGCCAAGGGCCGTCGCCTAACGTGGCTACCACTCGCAAGTCAGCTGGTTGAGAGTCTGCCTCAGTGGTCGCGGTCCAGCTTGTGTCGCTGACAATCCAACGCACCGGTTGGCCATCTTGGACCAAACCAAGTTTCGCCACAAAGCCAGCCACTCCACCCTGATTGCTGACTGCGACTTCTAAGCGATTGCGGCCTTCAACCAAAGCCTGGCTGAGATCGATTTCAGTCGTCTCCTGCCAGGAATCACTGCCTGCCAAACGACGATCGTTGAGATAGACGACCATCACGTTGTCGCAGCTGGCGCGGAGCATGCCGGTGGTGGTGGTCGCATCAAATTCAATCGCTAACCGATACGTTTGATTATCGTCGGGCCCCCAAATCCACTTTGGCGTGGGCCCCGCATTCCAGGCTGCAGCGGCAATTGGTGGCGGCGTTGTTTCTTGCTCGTCGGCGCCGAAAGTCATTGACGGCGCGATCTCGACCGCTTGTTTCCACACGCCATCTTCAGCATGTGCCGCGGTGCCGACCACGCTCATGAACAATCCGGCGAGGGTGAGGAAACCGGCTGTCATCAGCTTCGCCGTTGGCTTCCAGGGCAAACAGCCATGAGCAAGCAAACCTCGCGGCGAGTTGCCGCGAACAAAATGATCACGATGGAAAAGCATGGGTGGGAACTTTTCATGCAAGGAGGTAGGAGACAATCTGTTTGAACGTCATTGTAATCAGTTTTACCCAGGGGCCGCGACAGGTGTCGACCAGCCAACGCGTGGGCTGATTGCCGGGCTAGATTGCCGCTTTGTTTGCGAACGGCCGGGGCTTGAGCATCCATGTTTGCTAGTTTATTCGCTAGAATCAATTTGCAGAGCTCGTGAGTAGAGGTAAATCGCGGCTAATGGTTTTCCGACAATTTCTTCATTGTAGCCCCACCCCAAAGGTGAATTCTCTTGGCAGCCACAATCTGGATCGACGCCGACGCTTGTCCCGTCAAAGAGGAGGTCTATCGCGTGGCTCGTCGCTATCAGTGGCGGGTTATTTTGGTTACCAACACTTGGCAGCGAATCGACGAGTCGGAAATGTTGCGGTTGGTCGTTGTGCCGGGGCATGCCGATGCGGCTGACGATTGGATTGCCGCACATGTGCAAGCGGACGAGATTGTGATTACGGCCGATATCCCGCTGGCCGCACGCTGCTTGGAGGTGGATGCCAAAGTGCTCGACCCGCGCGGTAACGAGTTTAAAGATACAAACATCGGCGGCGCGTTGGCGGCGCGGGACATCATGGACCAGTTGCGTGGCGTGGGGATCGAAGGTACCGGGCCTCCACCTTTTACCAAACGCGATCGATCATTGTTTTTGCAAAAGCTCGATCAGATGATCCAAGCCGTTTAAGATGCGGCGGATTGCTCATCAATAGAACGAAAAATCCCCAGCAGCAAGTCGCGGACGCGATCCTCGATTCCAGGGCAATTGCTGCCTCGAGGTCCGGCAACATTTAAAGTTTGGGGGCGTTCCGTGGCGAGCCAGTCAACGACGGCGGCCGGTTCGAAATTGCGATCGATCCGCAAGCTCAGGTAGGGCTTTGCATAGCGGCGGGCACAGGTCTGCGTGAGCAGCGTGCCGCCGGAGAGTTTCGCTTCGTAAAGAATCAGCGTGGCGTCAGAATCAATCACGTTCTGAGCCGTCCGCTCCGCATAGTCGGAAGAGTCGAGTTCCCGCAGTAAATATCGCGAGGGGATGGAGCCGTCTTCGGAAAGCCTGCCGCGGGGACACCAGCCGCCGTGTTCAATTCCGAAAGCAATCGCGGCCTCGAGCGCGCCGCGATCGACACCTGTTTGTCCGCCCGACACGATGCGTTGGGGACAGAATAAATTGGGTTTCGAAGTCATCGCTGGCGGCAAACACAATGCGAGAGGCGACTGGTGAGAAACCGTGAAAAAACCATCCCCGCTGACCGCAAATCGCGGCAGCGAGGATGGTGTGATTTAACCCTAGTTGGTTAACCGTTTCGGTGCAGACCAGGAGGCTTTAGTCGCGTCGACTGCGGCTTCCGCCACCGCCACCGCCACCGCCGCCACCGCCGCCACCACTGCGTCCACGTCCTCCGCCGCCACCACCACCACCGCTGCGGCGACGTGGTGGACGTCGGCCTTCTTCACCTTCGGACTCTTCGCGATCGCCACCATCGGCTGCTGCGACTGCGGCGGCGAGTTCATCTTCTTCGCCGAGCTCTTCGAGCGCGCGACGACGACTGAGCTTAACACGGTCGTGCTCATCGATGTCGATCACCAAGACCTTCATCGAATCGCCCACGTTGACGTGCCGATCGAGGCTGCTGATGTAGCCGTCGCTCATTTCGCTGATGTGCACCAAGCCGTCACGACCTGGCAGGATTTCCACAAACGCGCCGAATTCCTTGATGCTGCTGACCGTGCCGTCATAGATCTTGCCAATCTGGACGGTTGCCGTGCAAGCTTCGATCGACTTCATCGCTTCGGCAGCGGCTTCGGCGTTGGAGCTAGCAACAGTGACGATACCGTCGTCATCAACTTCGATGACGGTGTTGGTGCGTTCTTGGATGCCGCGAATGTTCTTGCCACCAGGACCGATCAGCATGCCAATCTTGGATGGTTCGATCTTGGTTCGCAGCAAGCGAGGTGCGGTGGCCGCAATATCACGACGGGGTCGTGGGATCGTGGTCAGCATCTTTCGCAAGATTTCAATCCGTGCTTCACGCGACTGCTTCAGCGCGCTGCGGATGATCTCTTCGCTAATCCCGAGAATCTTGAGATCCAACTGGATGCCGGTGATACCATTTTGGGTACCGGCGATTTTAAAGTCCATATCGCCGAAGTGATCTTCGTCGCCAAGGATGTCAGTCAACAAGCACCACTTGTCGTCACTTTCCTTGACCATTCCGATGGAGATGCCGGCAACAGGATTCGTGATCGGCACGCCCGCAGCCATCAGGCCAAGGGTAGCTCCGCAGACCGAAGCCATCGAGCTGCTACCGTTCGACTCGAGGATGTCACTGATGACGCGAATCGTGTAGGGGAAATCTTCGGGCGAAGGCAGCACGGGAGCGACGCTGCGTTCGGCCAGCGCACCGTGGCCAATTTCACGACGACCGGGACCGCGGATCGGGCGAACTTCGCCGACGGAGAACGAGGGGAAGTTGTAATCCAGCATGAATTTCTTACTGAATTCTTCTTGCAGCCCGTCGACGCGTTGTTCATCACGACCGGTACCGAGCGTGATGGAAACCAACGCTTGGGTCTCGCCACGTTGGAACAGGGCCGAGCCGTGCACGCGGGGGAGCAGGTCGGTTTCGCAGTAGATCGGACGCAGTGAACTTTGGTCGCGACCATCGGGCCGGGTGCCGGCGATGATTAGATCGCGAACGACTTTGGCTTCGAGGTCGTGCCAAACGGTGTGGAGGCGACCAACGTTAATCGCGCCTTCAGCGTTGGGATCGGGGATCAACGCTTGGATTGCCGAGTCCCGCAAGTCGCGGATGGCTTGGGCACGTTCTTGTTTGTTGCCAACTTGTTTGGCCGACCGCATCGCGTCGTAGTAGCCGTCGTTCAGCCGAGTGAACAGGCCGTCATCTTCTGGCGGCACGTAGGTCACTTTTTCAGGCTTCACTTGATCGAACAACTCTTGTTGCAGATCGATCACTTGCCGGATGACACCGTGGGCATAAGAAATTGCCGCCAGCATTTCATCTTCGGACATCTCTTGGCTGAAGCCCTCGATCATCGTAACCGCATCGCGGCTACCCGAGACGATCAGATCGAGTTCGCTCTCTTCGAGTTCGTCGTGGGTGGGGAAGGCGACCAATTCGCCGTCTACTTTACCCACGCGAACCGAGCCGACGGGGCCAAGAAAGGGGAGGCTGCTGATGTGCAAAGCGGCCGAAGCGCCGTTCATGGCGAGGACGTCGCCGTCGTTTTGGGCGTCGCTCGAAAGCACTGACGCTTGGACTTGGATTTCGTCGCGGTAGCCTTCGGGCCAAAGTGGACGAATGGGACGATCCATCAAACGCGATGTGAGCGTCTCTTTGGTCGTGGGACGCCCTTCTCGCTTGAGAAAACCGCCGGGGAAACGCCCGACTGCGCTCAGTCGCTCGCGGTAATCGCACATCAGCGGAAAAAAGTCGATCCCCGCTCGTGGTGTGCCGGTCGCAGCCGCCGTGAGGACAACCGTGTCGCCGTACTGAACGATCACGCAACCAGCAGCCTGTTTGGCTAAATGGCCGGTCTCGAGTGACATCACTCGGCCGCCAATCTCTTTTTCTACTCGAATCTTCACTTGAATATCTTTCCTTAACCTACCAACCAACAAAGACAACATCCGCCAACAGCATAAGCAATAACCACCTTTTCGTGGGCGCTCGCCCGATCATCATCGGGAAGGGCGGAGAACAACATCAACAACCAGCTCTCACAGAAACAGCAAACCGCCTGGTTTGTAGAACTTCCCTGTTTCTAGCGGCTCCTGTTCATTTAACCGCTAACATTCGCCCCACCTGCGGCGGTCGACGAGTCAGCGGGACAACGCCTGGGAAGACAATTCCTCCGAGGCTTGTGTACGAGCTTCCACCAAGAACGTTCGCAGGCACCTGCTGATGAGGTCCGGCGAACCGACGGAGCGAGAGAAAATTGCTTTCGCAAAGCAACGCAATTAGCCCTTGATTCGCCCGCTGCCGGGCGACTGACAAGTCCCCAACGAACGTAATATCGCGGGGCTCGACTACTTTCGAATTCCTAGCTTGGCAATAATGTCCAAGTAATGTTGCGGGTCATGTTCCCGCACGTAATCCAACAGGCGACGACGGCGGCTGACAAGTCCCAAAAGGCCACGGCGGGAGCCGTAATCCTTATGGTGACTCCGCATGTGCTCGGTCAACCCGTTGATACGCTCAGTCAAAATTGCGATCTGCACCTCAGGTGAGCCGGTATCCCCGTCTGCCTTCTGGTGCGTCCGAATGACTGCTTCTTTTCGCTCTTTTGTAATTGTCATCAGAAAATTGTGCCAACATCCGTAACGATAGTCTGATCTGTAATCCGGACAGTCTATCGATGATCGTGCTGCTTGCAAAGCCGATTTAGAGAGGTTTTTCTTCGACCAGCGACTTTTCGCCGCCTTCCTTCGGTCGATAGCCTGTTTTTCTGCCAGTATCCCACTCATTTTGCCAGGCTTTGCCGCTGTTTACGGCGGTTCTCGCACAATTTTCGGCCGTTGCGCGCCTCGAATTCGACCCGCCCGCTGCCTTGGTAACGTACGGTACCCTAGGCTGTCTCCTGCGGCGCTCAAATTTTTCGAGCAGCACGCAGCAACGGCACCCGCCATTTGGCGGTTTGCCGATGATTTCGCTTCTTCCCAATTTCCCGGATGATCACGCAATGTCCAACGCCAGACGGACACCTCCAAACCTGGATAACTTGAGCACGTACATTTCTCTAGGATTGCTGGCACTGGCAGGTTTTTTCGTCATCTACCTGCTGTCGACCGGCATCTACAAAGTGGCTGAGTACGAAAAAGCTGTGGTCTTGAGGTTCGGCAAACTGCAAGAACCAGTTGGCCCCGGTTTGCACGTCAAGCTGCCCTGGATTGATGAAGCCATTTTGGTCGACGTCTCCGAACGCAGCTTGCGATTGCCCTGGGGGACTTCCGATATGGGGTCCGCCGGACGACAGTTGCAGGTGAGCCGCCAGAAACAAGAAGAGTCCTTAATCTTGACCGGTGACCTGTACGCTGCGGTGGTCGAGTGGAACGTAATTTGGAAAATCAACGACCCGGCAAAATACGTCGGCCATTTTGATAATGTCGAGACGCTGGAACGAGCCGTCGTGGCTGTGGCTCGCAGCACCATGCACCGCTCGGTGGGCGATTATTCGGCTGAAGAAGTCCTCACTGGCAAACGAGAAGAGGTAAAAGCGGCTGCCCGCAAGGAAATGCGAGAACAATTGGCGGCACTCAACTGCGGAGTCGACATCACCGATTTGCAAATGCAACGCGTTACGCCCCCAGAACGTGTGCGTGTCTCGTTCGATCAAGTCAACGCATCCATTCAATTGCGAGATCAACTCGTCAACGAAGCCATTCGCGAACGCAATCAATTAGTCCCCACCGCGGAAGCTCGAAAAGACGAACTGATCCGCGAAGCCGAAGGGTACTCGGCGCGCTTGCGAGCGGAAACTGCTGGTGAAGTAGCTGCTCTGCGTTCTAAATACGAAGCGTATAAATTGGCTCCTGATGTGACGCGAGAACGCATGTATCTGGAGACGCTCGAGAAGGTGTTGGCTGCTAGCGGCCCCAAGACCATTTTGGATGGTGACTTGAAAGGACTTCTTCCCCTGTTGAACTTGGGCGAAGGCGAACAGCCTACCAACGGTCGTCCGCTGACCCCCACTGGCAAGCAGTCACGATAGCTCCTGGGAGATTTATCCTCAGTCGCTTACCCCAGCAATCCATCTCGCAGAGTCAAACTTATGAATCACCCATTGGTTAAAAATGTCGTTCGCGTCTTGGCCGTCTTGGCGCTTCTCTTGTTGTTGATGCCGTTCTTCGTGTTCATTGTCAATGAACGTGAAATGGCTGTCGTTCTCCGTTTCGGCAAACCCGTTCGCGAGTATGTCGATCCTGGTGTCAGGTTGCGGGTCCCCTTTGCGGAGACGGTTCGCAAATTACCGAAAACTCAGCAATTTTGGGGCGACGCGCGCAATTTTGAATTGCCCGATTTGCCCACCAAAGATGATAAGAAAATTGAATTGATTCCCTGGGCCGTGTGGCGGATCAATCAACCCACCGTGTTTGTCCAATTGCTCCGCGATGTTCCCAATGCGGAGCAACGGGTCGCGCAGGTGACTCGCAGCGCAATCCGCGATGTGTTAACTCAGTACGAGCTCGAAGAAATCGTTCGCAGCACCGACCGGCCGATTCCCACCAGCGGCGATTTATCCGCCGGGATGAACGAGGTGCCGGCTGCCCTTGGCGATGAAGCATTACTAGCTGACCTCGGTAACGCGGCGTCACAAAAGCCAAAGAAGATCCGCATGGGGCGACCCCAAATTTTGGAAATCATCAAGCTCGAAGCGCAAAAGCGGCTGGCTGGTAAAGACGAGGATGTTGCTTCCGATTTGGGTCGGGGCATCGAATTGGTTGATGTTGGCATCTCGCAAATTGACTTCGTCGAATCAGTCCGCTCCAAAACGTTTGATCGCTGGATCGCTGAACGTGATGCCATTTCCGCTCGCAACGTCAACGAAGGCGAAAGGTTGAAGGCAAAGATTATCAATGAGACGAAAGCCGAAGTCGCTCGCATCGAAGGCGAAGGCCAACAGCAGGCCAACGAGACCAAAGGTGAAGCCGATGCGTTTGCGATTACAAAATTCGCTGAGGTGATCAACGAAGTCGGTGAGTTCTACACCTTTGCCAGAACCTTACAGGCTTATGAGACCGCGATTGGTAAAGATAGTCGCTTGATTCTCACGACCGATAGTGACTTTTTCAACATGCTGAAATCGCTCAAGCCGGCAGGGGCCGTTGCCAAGCCGCCGGCGAGTGAAGCTCCCATTAGTCAAGAATTGGCTGCCGAGGAAGCGACCGAGTAGTTGCAATGTATAACGCTTGTCCTCAATCGCTCGCGCAATTTCAATGTAGAGCGATTGTCCCCAATCGCTTGCGAGGTTTCAATGTAGAGCGATTGTCCCCAATCGCTTGCGAGGTTGCAATGTAGAGCGATTGTCCTCAATCGCTTGCGGAACTGCAAACAGCTGAGGACAGCGGTTTTACAATGCAAACAGCTGGGACAGCGGTTTTACAATTGAGTCCTCAACGGGCTGCGGCAATCAAGGGCCCGGCCCCTTGGTCCAACAAGCTC
>CAZHTX010000024.1:0-24918 GCA_964535475.1 uncultured Pirellulaceae bacterium | reverse complement strand
GACGGGCTGCCCCCGCCCATATGCGGCATGCTTGCCGGGCGGCGACCGCCGGGAGGGGCGCCGCCGCCAACACGACCGCCACCTCTGTCACCACCTCCACCTTTAAAACCAAACGCCGTGTTGGCCTCCGGATTGAAGGTCACGAACACCAGTAGCGCTGCGCAGAATGAAAGAACTCTCATGAGACGCAGTGCCTGTTAGTTTGAGTTGGGTGAGGTTGTTGTTGAGTTGGCTTCTTCGACGACTCGCTCTACGGTGACGACCTCTGACGCAGGTTGAGGCTCGCCCTCGATCTCGCGTCCGACCAGCTGCACAGTGAAAGCGTCCGCATTTTGGAGGGTCATCACGTAGGTTCCCGATGCGGCTCGTCCATCTGCCAGGGTTTGCGTGCTCTTGATCATCCACTGATCATTATTCCTCGTCCAAAGGCCATCACCAAATGAGCCATCGGCATTAAACGTCCAGGAGCGGAAAAGCTGGGCACGTGGATCCCAGCCGATGATTTGGGTGCTTTGGAGCGGTGCGCCGTCATCTAGGTTCGCTTCAAAGGAGCGGACTAGGAATGATCCACCGATCGCCGATTTCACCAAAACTCGCACCGGAGTTTCGCTGGTCGTGTCTTGCCACTCGCCCACTAACCAGTCGAGTTCCCGCAAAGCATTGGCAGCCGTTGCGGGTGGATTGATAGCTCGCTCCTCCAGCGTATCGATCGTCCACTGTCCGTCGCGTTTCAGTAAAATGGCGGAGAATTGGTTGACAGTGGGGGTCCCTCCGGTGGACAGCATCACCGTGCCGTCAACGGTTGCCACATCATCCTTGATTATTCTTACATTCTCGACCGAGCCCGCGAGGCTGAGGGTGCTCGTGTTCTTGAAAACGGATTGAATATCCTTGAGGATATCGCCACGACCTGTTGTTCGCTCGCCACTTTGCTGATCGATATGGACGGCGTTCTCGCCCCACAGCGTCTCGATCGTGGCGAGGTCTTTACTGTTGAAGGCAATTACATAAGCATTGATAGCTTCACGCACTGACCCCTCGTCAGCGGATGCTCGCCCCTCGCTGCAGAAGGGCAGGAAAAGAGTCAACAGACAGGTCAGTATGAAAGGTCGCATGTGCATTTTTGGTGAAAATGAGGTATGACTAACAGCCGTGTTGGCCGTATTCGCTTATGTTAACCTTTGTTTCCGCGAGGGCAACCAACTTAGAACCTATCCGAGAACCCTGAGCCGTCGGCGCTAGCCGCGGGCATTTCTGAGGTTCTCGGATAGGCTTTTAGAATAATTCCTGTCATCACTAATCATAGAAGTTAAAGTGTTCAGAAAAGTATTTGCGAACATGTCGGCATGCTGGAGCAGCCTGGTCGTCAGCGACTTGTTGTTCAAGGCAACTAGCGTGTTGTTCTTGACGCCGATCGTCAGCCTGTTATTTCGATTGTTTCTCTACGTTTCCGGCCGAGATGTTTTGGCTGATGTCGATATCGCACGCTTTCTCTTGCATCCTCTCGGTGTGCTTGCCTTTATCTTGGTTGGCGGGGCCGTCTTGTGCGTTTTCGTGCTCGAGCAGGCGATGTTAATGACCATTTGCTTGGCCACTGAGCAAGGAAAACAGGTCGCACCGCGGCAAGCATTGTTGTTTGTGGTATCCAAAGGGGGCCGACTGCTGCATCTTACTAGTCGCGTGGTGGCCCGACTCGGGCTGCTTGTACTGCCTTTCTTGTTAATTGGGGGAGCGATTTTTTGGCTGCTGCTTACCGAACACGATATTAATTTCTATTTGACACGTAAGCCACCAGTGTTTTGGATTGCCGGTCTGTTAATTGGCGGTCTGTTGCTGGGGTTGGCCGCTCTGTTAATTCAGAGGCTCGCCGGTTGGATCTTTGCCTCGCCTTTGCTCGTGTTCGAGGGGTACGCACCAGTGGCAGCGATGAAAGAGAGTGAGCAGCGCTCCGCTGGAAACCGCTTGGCGATATTGCGAAGGTTTTTATGGTGGGCTGTCATTAACATTGCGATTGCGTTTGTGCTGAACTTTGCGACGGTCAAGCTTTGCCAAAATCTGGTTTCCGCGGGGGGATTTAGTCTTTGGGCGTTAACGCTATCGGTGGGCTCGGCGCTGGCAGTCGCCGCCTTGGTGAACTTTGCCGTCAGCATGCTCGCGAATGCTTCTTGTGCGTCCTTGCTCGGTTTTACTTACGCGGCCGTGTCAAAACCTGAAACGTTTCGTTTGCCGGAACCGATGGCAACCGATTCGTCCTGGAAACTGCCTGCATTAACTCGTTTTCGCATCGTGGTCATTAGCGTGGCCGCTCTGTTGTTGGCCGGGGTGATCGGTGGTGTGGCGATTCGTAGTATTGAATTGAAGGATCAGGTCCAGATCACCGCGCATCGTGGCGGTGCTGGGGTGGCTCCCGAGAATACGCTGGCTGCCATTCGATACGCGATTAGAGATGGGGCGGATTGGATTGAAATCGACGTGCAAGAATCGAGTGACGGGGTTGTGGTGGTCGCGCACGATAGTGACCTGGCCAAAGTGGCCGGCAATCCAGTGAAGATTTGGGCCGCCACGGCGGAGGAGTTGCGGAAGGTTGATATTGGAAGTTATTTCGATGAACGCTTTCGGGACGAACGGATGCCGACGCTTGACGAAGTGTTGCAGTTATGTAAAGGCAAAGTCGGGGTGAATATCGAACTAAAATACTACGGGCACTCTCAGGATCTTGAGAATCGAGTGATCGAGTTGGTGGAGCAGTATGATATGGGCCCTGAGATCGTCGTCATGTCGTTGCAAATGGAGGGAATCCAAAAAGTCAAATCGCGGCGTCCCGAATGGACCGTGGGATTGTTGACCGCAGTTTCTGTCGGGGATTTGACACGGGCCCAAGCCGACTTCTTGGCGGTCAGTAGCAAGCTGGCAACTCGCAGGTTTGTCCGGACCTCTCATGGTCGTCAAAAAACTGTCTCAGCCTGGACCGTGAATGATGCATACACGATGTCTGCGATGGTCAGCCGCGGAGTCGACAATTTGATTACCGACTATCCAGCCTTAGCTCGCGAAGTGCTGGCGGAACGCGAAGCCATGAGCCCGTTGGAGAGGCTGATGGTTGAGCTCGCTTTCTACCTTGGGGCAACACCCGCCGCAAATGGCCGGTAACCTAAGAACCTATCCGAAAACCCAAAAGAACCGCGGCTAGCGGCAAAGCGGCTAACGGTTTTCGGATAGGTTTTAAGCATTACCCCCTTATTGTTAAGATGAATCTAACTCCTAATCCATTCACTAGCCGACATCGAGGAAATGCCATGCTTCATAGGTACTTGCCAGTTCTGATGCTGAAATTTTTGCTCACGGTAATGTTGTGCGCACCGCATTTTGCTCACGGTGACGACAACGGTCAACTTCCCGCACCCGCTGGAAAGCCAGCGGACATGAGTAAACCGGTGCAAGTGTATGTGTTGCTGGGCCAGTCGAACATGCTTGGTTTTGGCAAAATCAACGGTGGCGAGGGGTCGCTCGAGCACGCAGTAAAAGAGAAACATCTTTATCCTTACCTAGTTGATGAAGCTGGAGCGTGGACTGAGCGTCAAGATGTGCGTAATGTCCGCGTGATGGGAAGCGGTACCGGCGGCATGAGGCTGTTCAACAACGAGTGGATGACCGTCAAGGGCAAGGCGATCGGACCTGAAGTTGGTATCGGCTATCAGCTGGGACACGCTCTCGACGCGCCCGTGATGATCCTCAAGAGTTGCATTGGGAATCGCGCGCTGGGCTGGGATTTGCTGCCTCCCGGGAGCGAGGGTTTTGAGTTCACTGACGATAAGGGCACCACCTGGGTGCATCCGGGGTATGGAGGCACTCCTGAGCGCTGGGAAAAGGGGACGGAGCCGAAGAAGATTAACTGGTATGCGGGCATGCAATATGACGGGGATATCGCTCGCGCAAAAAGCGTGTTGGCTGAACTTGATAAGTATTATCCCGGTGCGAACTCATACGAAGTGGCTGGTTTCTTTTGGTGGCAAGGTGACAGAGACAGTCGCAGCGCGGCTCTTGCCAGTCGGTATGAAAAGAATCTAGTTCATCTCATTGAGCAGCTGCGCAAAGAGTTTAATGCGCCGCGAGCAAAGTTTGTTTGCGCCACGCTCGGCCAGACGGAGCAAGGAGACACCGACAATGGCGGAAAAATCCTTGACGCGATGATGGCTGTCGATGGCGAATCGGGGAAATACCCTCGGTTCAAAGGGAATGTGGCTACCGTTTACACCCATCCGCTCTCCATGGGCGGCAACTCTGGTAGCCATTACGGCGGAAATGCTGAGACCTACATGAATGTTGGAGAAGCCATGGGGAAGGCAATGGTCAAGTTGTTGGCGGACGAGTGAGGCGGTTTTCGCACGGGCATTTAATGATTCGGCTGGACGCTGACGTTAAGCTCTTGGAAAATCGCGTCTGTGTCCACGACTCGAAGGCCGACCGCGCCCCGTTTATAGGTTGCATCGACGTGCTGAATTTTTTGTTCGGCGTTATGCGATACGGTAATTTGGTCGGCAACAATTTGGACCGTTAGACGCTGTGGCTTATTGGCGTTGATCGTCGTCTTTGCTCTGGCCAGCTCTTGCCAATTACTGCCGTCGGTGCGACCAAGTATGACCAGTTGGCTACGCGGGATCAGGCCAGCAAAGTATCCTCGTTGGGCATCGTAGCCGATCGAAGCCGCGGTGGTGCGAAACAGGATCCCGGCGTCGCGTCCTTCGGCATTACCTTGAAAGTCGATTGTGACTTTGACCGTTAGATTGTTGTGGGTATCGCCGCTAAAGACGACTTTCTCCCCCGCGCGATACTCGTTGATCGGTTGAGGCGGAACCTTGCCCAGCCTGATTGAGTCTTCGTTGCTGGCCAAATATTGGTGATGGCCAAAGTATTGATGGGATTCCAGGGAAAAGCTTGCTGGTGAGCTGGTGTCGCCCGCTGGTTTGGCCAGCACTTCGCCGGCGGAGACTGGTTTTCCAAACAGGGGAAACCCTGCTTCGTCCACTCGCATCGGCTGGGCAAAAATTGCTCGTTGCCAGCCTGGTGTGCGTTGCCGTTTCGCGTGGAAAATATGCCACCATTCTTGACCATCCAACGATTGGACAAAGCAGGAATGTCCAACTCCGAACGTTGACGGCGAAGCGGTAAACACGGGTTGCGGACGCTTTCTCCAGGAGGCCGACAACAGGGGATCGTCACCAATAAGTTCGAGCAAACCCAGCTTATAAGTGGGCAGCCAAGAAGCACCGCAGGAATAGACGACCGCTGTTTGTCTGTCTGTCTGCCACACCTGGGGCGCTTCATGTAATCCGCGTTTGGACTCATGCGGCTCAACGCGTTCCCACAGATGGTCGTCGTTATTGCAAATTCGCACGCGCGGACCGGCGAGCTTGGTGGGTGATTCCATTGGTGCGATATAAAGATATTGCTGGTCCGAGCCTGGTTTATCCCAACCTGACCAGAGGGCGTAGCGGCGGCCGCGGTGTTGCAAAACGGTCATGTCAATCGCCCACAGGTTTGGCGAGCGTCCATCTTCTCCGTCGCCTGTGGCAAGTGGCCCGTGCAATTCATAATCACCCAAAGGGTCGTCCGTTCGGGAGCGGAGCACATAGGTGAGATGGTTTGCATTATCCCCATCGGAGGCGGCGAAATAAATGTGCCAGCGCTCGTCCAAATAGTGCAACTCGGGAGCCCAGATTTCTTTTGACACCGGGCCGGATGCCGGAGCTTTCCAAATAATATGTTTGCGGCCCATGGAACTCACGCTGTCACTGGTGTGAATCGCGATCGCTCGATTGCCTTCCGACATGCACCAAAGATAGCGTGCTGCGTTTGGATCTTGGATCACCCAGGGGTCGGCACCTTCGCCAATCGGATTGACAAATTCATTCGCTTTCAGCGAGCCGACTTTCGCCGTGCTTTGCCATTGAGGATCACCCGCATCCCGTGGCATTTGGGCGTTCCACTTTGTCATCGCGACGTGCAGTCGGCCGGCGACATCGGGGTGAGCATCTATCAAATTGTTGGACTCGGAAGGGTCGGCGACCAAGTTGTATAACTGTGGTTGGCTGCCGTCATAATTCACCAAGTATTTCCAGTCCCCATCGCGAACCGCCAGGTCGGGATTATCTTCGTCGGGACGACCGGGGCGATCGGGTGGCCTTCGCCAAAAAATCGGTGCTTGCCTGCCCGCGGTTGACCGACCGAGCAGCGTGGGCATAACATCTTCGCCATCAAGTGCTATTTGGGGACTAATGTCGGCTAAAGTATAGAGTGAGCGATTAATGTCCAGCGCGCACAACACGGACGAATCATTGGTGGTGCTGGCCGCTGACGAGGAAACTAAGCCGGGGCCCCAGACGATCAAGGGTGAACGAATTCCGCCTTCATAAAGCCACGTCTTGGCTCCCCGCAGTGGATCGGAGTCTCCAGCGCCCTCCTCATGTCCGTTGTCGCTCATGATCAGGATCAGCGTGTTTTCGCGGAGGTCTGGGGTGTTTCGCACACGATCAAACAGTTTGCCTAACTGTTGGTCCATGGCGTCCAACACGGCGTAATAGAGTTGTCGTTTGCCGCCATCGGTTTTGTCTCTGAGATTTTGCGGTGGAAAGAATGGCGAATGGACATCGTCGGGCCACAGATTCACGAAGAAAGGTTGGTTGGTTGTTTGCGCGTGGTCGATGAACTGCAATGCTTCGTCGACGAAGGCGGCCGTGATCTGACTGCGGTCTGCCCAGCGAATGGGACCGCGACCGAGGCTGGAGGAACCCAAGTCGTGCTTCCGTGGCGGCCGACCATCGTAGGCATCCTTGAGTGGTAACACGCGTGGTCCGAGACCTTCGAAATTGGTCAAGCTGCGATCGAACCCGTATCGGTTAATAAGGGGCGCATCGCCCACGTCACGCTGGCCCCCCATGTGCCACTTGCCAAAATGTCCGGTGGCATATCCAGCCTGTTGTAATTCCCTGGCCAGCATGGGGGCGTCTGTGTCGAGCCACTGTGCTATGCCGCGGTCTCGGTTACTTTGGCGATTGGCCAGGTAAGAACTAATGCGGTGTCGCTGCGGGTACTGGCCGGTCGAAAGAGCAACTCTCGAAGGCGAGCAGATGGGCGAATTGACATAGAAGTTTGTGAATCGCAGCCCCTCGCTGGCCAGTCGATCGATGTGCTCAGTCGTCGCTCGTGTACCGCCATAGCATGACAGGTCGGACCAGCCCATGTCGTCGATAAAGACCGTGATGATGTTGGGCTTCTTCTTCGTTGATATCAATTGGGGCTGGCTACAGGCTCTTTGCGTAGCGCCCGTCTGTTGCATCCGTTCGGTTGTTTCACCACTGAAACAGAGGCTGCCAACTAGTGACAAAAGCCAAATCAGTGGCAGGCAGCTGGCCCGCACAACGTTGAAACGCATCGAACTATTTCCGCTTTTTTGATTGAAACAAAATACTGGCAATATTGAAGTAGATGTTATACCAGTTTGCTCCAGTCATTTTATTGCCATTCGGCAATCCCGCAAGTTTTCAAGCCACCTTTCACGGCAACTCTCAAAGGGAGGCGATTTGCGGATCAAGTCTGTGCAGAATATCTGTCAAGATGGCGACGTCCGATTCCGGGCGTTGCGGGCTGCCGGGATAGGTCAAAGAGGATTGAATCCAACCTCGCAGCTTCAGGAATTGGGCCGCATTATGTTTGTAAGCGGGGACGGGTGCTCGGAAGGCAAGGAAGCCAAGGTGCTGTAACAAGTCGTTAAGTTCGTAGAAATCGCTGTCGCCTCGTTCCCACATCGCATCGCGACGGGCAAACTCGCTCGGGGCAAAGGTGCTCAGCCCGAGCAGGTAATCGCTGCCATACATCACCATATCGATCGCCAAGTCGTTGCCCGTCAGCACTAAGAATTCGGGGCGAACGGCGTCTCGCAATTCGAGTCGCTGCCATTCAAGTCGGCGGTTTAAGGATGAGTGCTTCGCGCCCAAGCACTGGGGAATCCGGATCAGCTGTTCGTAAACTTCAAGGTCGTAGATGGCACCGAATGGCGCGAACATGGTCCCCAGCTCGAAGGCGTAAAATGATCCCGCGTGTTGGCCGATTCTCGCGTAAGCATCGATCAATTGGTGGGCAGGCTGTTGGGTTAGTCCATAGCTTTGGAAAATTATCGGTGTGCCGCCGTGAGTTAGTATTTCGTCAATCCGAGCGCGGTACTGGTCGAAATCGAAAGCGGTTCCCGGTTGGTCCCCAACAAAGGCACCAGCAATGAAGGGGCGTCCGGCAACGGTTTCCTGAGTCGCTCGCAAAACTTCAATCCGTTCGTTGGGGCTGATCAGGTTTCCATAACCGGTGTCCATGTTGACGGCGGGTACCAAGCCGGCCTCCGCAGTCCGCCCGATATGCTCGCGCAGGCCAGTCCAGTCGATCTCGGTTGCGGACAACATGGGTAGCAAGATCGCCGACATGCCGGTGATCTTACGGCGGTAACGAATGGGGGGGGTATTGTTTATCATTTGCGTCATTCTAGGCGGTCAATGGTTCATTGACTTGGCAATTCAGGCAATGCGGACTGGCGTTTTGGGCAAGCTGTAAATACGATAAAAGTGGCGTGGAAAGCGTACTGGTCAGCGTCCAGTTTACAAGGCCTGATAGTAAATGTTGAATTCATCATCGCCTCCGGGGCAAGAGGAAACTCGATCGACACCGGTGCCTCCCGATTTGCGGGCGCACGGGCTGTGGATTTTTGAGAGTCGGCACGATCAGTCGTTTGCCATGCCGGTGACGCAGCATCCATTCTTTAAGTTGCTGTTGATTCGCGAAGGCTCTGGGGACATTGAGTTCGAGGGTTTACGCGCATGTTGTGAAAGCGGCAGTTTGGTGTTGGTCCCGGCTGGTGTTCGTCACCGTATTATTGACAAACCACGAGCCCCGATCGCCCTTTACGGTCTCGGTATTGAGATTCATTGTCTACCCTCGCTCGTTTCAGTTCTGGCAAACTTTTCGCCGCGTGTTCACGATGAGGCTGAGTTACGGACCCTGCGGCTCGAGCCGCGTCTGCGAAAGTTGCTTTTCTTGAATGAGCATACCGACGCGGCAAATCAGTTGGCCAGCATCGCCACCGCGATCGATTTGCTGGCAGAGCTTTCGCTGCTGTTAAATCCCCCTGGCGATCTTGGAAGCGAAGCCTTGTCTGGTCAACCGGACACAACAGGTTCGCCAGGGGATCCCTTAATGGAAGCCTATCTTGCATGGTTACATCGCAATTTTTTTCAATCGCTTTCGCTAGCGGATGCGGCCGTCTCGACTGGCATGTCGCGGCGGACGTTCACGAATCGATTTAAGGCAAGGACTGGGGCCACTTGGCTAACCTATGTCAATCGATTACGGGTCGAGCATGCCGAACACTTGTTGACGCAAACAGACAGCAAGATTACCTCGATTGCTTTTCAGTCCGGGTTCGAGGACTTGACGACGTTTTACCGAGCCTTCAAACGCATTCATGGAAAGAATCCTGGGGAGCTGAGGGATTAAATCCGATGTGTTCTGGTCAGCCCGTCCCCGATTTTCGTTGCCGCTCGGCTCGTTTTTTTGTGGGCCCGGAAAGTTGTCAACAGTAAGTGGCGTAGCGAGCAAGAGCCTCATCTAAGAAAGTTTGTTGATCCGATCTGGTTCGTTTGCCAGCGTCACCCAGCGTTGCTGTTGGGCCGACCGATTGCCCGCCTCGGCCAGTCGTACCCCCGCTGCGGCTGACTCGAGATTCCAAGGAAACGGTTCGTTCGCCGCACAATGACGAATAAACAATTCCCACTGAATCTTAAAAGCGTTGTCGTATTTGATCGTGTTGGGCAGCTGCTGCCAGCTTTCATAGAAGTTGATCGGTTGCTCGATGTCGGGATTCCAGACCGGCTTTGGCGTTGCCGCTGCGCCTTGAATCCAACACTCACGTAACCCCGCGACGGCCGAGCCCCGCGTGCCGTCGACTTGAATCGTTAGCAGATCGTCACGACGCACACGTGTTGTCCATGAGCTGTTGAACTGACAGGTAACTCCATTCTCGAGCACAAAAATTGCGTACGCGGCATCATCAGCTGTGCACTGATACGCGGTTCCTGCTTCATCGATCCGCTGCGGCACTTCGGTCGTGGCGTGAGCCAGAACGCGATCGATCGATCCGAAAAGATCTTGGATGAGATATTCCCAGTGACAGAACATGTCGATCAAAATGCCGCCGCCATCTTGGCTGCGATAATTCCAAGAGGGACGCTGGGCTGGTTGATCGGAGTCATGCCCGGTGAAAACCCAGTAGCCGAACTCAGCACGAACGCTGAGGACTTTACCGAAGAACCCTTGATCGCGCAGCATCCTTAACTTGCGAATCCCCGGCAACCAAAGTTTGTCCTGCACGGCTCCGTTTTTAACACCTGTTTGGGCTGCCAGTTGGGCGAGTTCGTTGGCGGAGGCGGCGTCGCAGGCGATTGGCTTTTCGCAATAAACCGCTTTGCCCCGCTCCATCGCCATCCGCAGCACATTGGGGCGTGCCTGCGTGCTGGCCGCGTCGAAAACAATATCGATGTCGGGATTGGCGAGCACTTTCTTGATGTCGGTGCTCCATTCGATCGAACTGCCGATCTCAGCTGTGGCAACAACTTCAGCTAGTCTCCGCAACTTAGCAGCACTCCGACCTACTAAAATCGGTTCGATCGGCTGTAATGCACCGTCGGCGAGCGTCACTCCACCCTGCCTCATGATTGGCAGAATCGAACGGATAAAATGCTGGTTCGTGCCCATGCGACCGGTGACACCGTGCAGGGCAATTTTAAGTGGAGGTCGGTTCACGACATGGTTCCTGCTATATGATTCTTTAACACGGCGGCAAGGCTGAGCTGCTTGAGTCTGTTATGTTACGTTGACAGCCGCATGATTACTTGGCGAATCCAGCAATATATAATGGCGTTTTGGGCACGGCCTCACGAAATCCGAAGCGGGTGCTTTTTAATGCCTGATGCCCGCCTGCTACCGTTCCCTGTTCAACGCCCCTCTACCCCGCCCCCGACCCGCCTTGCCCCGCCCCGCATGTCCCGACGCGGCCCGATGTATGGGTGATGATCGCCGCGGCCCAGAACCTGAATCCAAGCTGGTTTTCTGGTATGCTTGTCGAGCAGATGGAGAGTAATTACCCGCGGGAAAATCAAGAATTATGAAACAGATTATTTGCTTAACCAACGTGATCATCGCCCTGTTTTGCGTGCCGCTCTGTGCGGCCGATAAACCGAACATTGTCTTTATCCTCGCCGATGATTCAGGTTACTCCGACCTCGGTTGCTACGGTGGCGAGATCGCGACACCGAATCTTGATTCCCTGGCGGGAAACGGTTTGAGGTTTTCGCAGTTCTACAACACGGCACGCTGCTGGCCCACCCGCGGTTCGTTGCTCACAGGCTATTACGCGCAGCAGATTCATCGCGACAGGTTGCCCGAAGTCAAGGGTGGCGGCCAAGGGGTGCGGCAGAAGTGGGCTCGGTTGCTTCCCGATTTCCTCAAGTCGGCCGGCTATCGTAGCTATCACAGCGGCAAGTGGCATAGCGATGGCAGAGTGCTTGCGTGCGGCTTTGACCGGTCGCTCAACATTCGCAACCAAGGTAACTTCTTTACGGCCAAGGGAAACGCCATTGATGATCTGCCCGTGACCCCGCCGGAAGACGAGAGCGGCTACTACAGCACGATTGCCACCGCTGACCATGCTATTGAATGCTTGCAAGATCATGCGGCCAATCACGCGGCGAAGCCATTCTTTCATTATTTAGCTTTCATCGCACCTCACTTTCCGCTGCATGCCTTGCCTGAGGATATCGAGCGGTATCGTGACCGGTATCTCGACGGCTGGGACAAGATGCGCGAAGCACGTTTTGCGCGGCAGCAGGAGATGGGACTGGTCACGACAACCTTGTCGGAGTTGGAGCCTGTCGTGGGGCCGCCCTATGCCTTCCCAGCGGCGATCGCAAAACTTGGGCCCGGCGAGATCAACCGTCCGCTGCCGTGGAGTGAATTGACCGATGAGCAGCGCCGTTTTCAGGCTACCAAGATGGCCATTCATGCCGCGATGGTCGACCGCATGGACCGCGAGATTGGTCGCGTTATCGCCCAGCTCAAGGCGATGGATGCTTTTGACAATACGCTGATCCTCTTCGCTTCGGACAACGGTGCCAGCGCTGAGATTATGGTGCGGGACGGTGGTCATGATCCAGCGGCACCACCAGGCAGCGCTGCCAGTTATCTCTGTCTGGGCCCAGGTTTCTCGAGCGCTTGCAATACCCCGTTCCGACGTCATAAGACCTGGACGCACGAAGGTGGTTGTGCGACGCCTCTGATCGCGCACTGGCCGGCGGGTATCGCGGCGCGCGGTGAATTGCGTCACACGCCTGGCCATGTCATTGACTTTGTGCCGACCGTGCTGGAAATCGCCGGTATCGAAAAGCCGCAGGCATGGGACGGCGAGCCGATTCCCGCAGCGCCCGGCCGCAGCCTCGTGCCCGCGTTTGCGAAAGATGTACCGATTGCTCGAGACAGTCTATGGTGGTTGCACGAAGGGCATCGCGCCATTCGCGTCGGAGACTGGAAGCTGGTGGCCGCGAAGGATACTGACTGGGAACTTTATGACCTCCGGACAGACCGCGCCGAGCAACGCGATCTCGCCGCGCAAATGCCAGCCAAGGTGCGGGAACTCGCCGCCTTGTGGCAGGAGCAAACGGATGAATTCACCACGCTGGCAAAAAAGGACTTGGCCGACTAACCGCGAAACATTTGATCATTGGTTAGTATTTGGGAAAGATGTCCGGAGAGGGAAAACGGTCTTCGTGGCTGTTGTTGAAAAGGTATTCCTCACGAGGCAATTGCATCTTGGGCCAGCTCTCTGGGCGAATACGGACGATCCGCGTGGGGCGAATGCCTTCGATGATTAAGTCGGTTTCAAACTGGATTTGGATACCGCTGCTGCCCAGCGGGAGTTCTTCCGTCGTTCGGGTGACGTCGAGGATTTTGCCATTGGCGGCCATGTGGCCAGGGCCGTAGTGGCCGGATGTGTGTTTCAAGGTGTTCTCGGCTCCATTTATTTGCGCCATGATCCCGGTCCGAAAGTCGGCATAGAGTGAGGGATCCATACCGCCGAACAGCGTCGCAGTCACCGTCGCTCGGCCGAACTTGCCATACTCCACGTCATCCACCCAGGCTGGCATCCAGCGACTGCGGATGAAACCTTTATGAGTTTCGGTTTGGAGTTGGGCGGCGTGCTCGATGGAGGCTTCGTCCAGCCAGATGTCAGAGATGTGAAAACGGGTAAACGCTCCGCTGAGTCCATCTCCCGCCGCGGGCCGCCAGGTGATCCCGAGTAACACCTCTTGCCCGCCGAGCTCTTTCTTGCCGCTGGCGGGCCACGCATCTTCGGCGATCATGTCGGTGATGGTGATCCGTTCGCGGCCCCGCCAGATGCGGGTGGCGGCATCGAACGTTAGCTCTTCCTCGTTAATCTCGACGTCTCCACCTTCCTTTGGCTCTCGGCTGGCAATGATTTTCCCCGCTTTGTTTTCCAGTGTCACTTGCTTCAGTTTCCAGACCATTCCCTGCTGCAGACAGTGGCTGGGCTCGTCTTCCAGCAGCAGCACATGATTCTCGGCAGGTGCGGTACCGATGCCGCGATAATGCCCGGCATCTTTGTTTTTGTTGTCAATCGGCAAGACGGGCACGGCGGAAATCTTCGGATCGGGCGGCAGGAAGCCGCGGACGTGCATCACGGTGCCGATCGGGATGTCGCGCAGAGCCGCCGGCGCACCGTGATACCGGATGATTCCGTAGGGAAGCATGGCGAAGGGATGCGGGTCGTTGCGATAAAATTTACCAGTCCCCTCAACCCGAATGCTGCCGCGCCGGTTGGGATGGTCCACGAAGATAATTTCGCCGCGATAGGAGTGGGCTTTTTCCAAAGGGGGAAACTTGCCTGCCTCCGGCCGAAACGGCTCATCGGCGGCAGCTATTGCTCCGATCGAAATGTTCACGAGAAAGAGAATGATTAATGAGTAATGGAAATTGAAAATTGCAAAATGTGAGGTGCTATCGCATCGCGCTTTCGATTGAGTTCCAACCCTCAACATCTGAACTAACGAGCCCACTTCTAACGAGTTGATTGTGAACAGTTCGCTTGCATCAAAGTGATTCGCATTTTGCATTTTCCATTCTCCAATAATCATTACTCATTTCCCACCCAACTTAGCCTCACTATTTTACTTGCTTCAAACATCGATCGCCTTGTTGCTATCGCCGAACTGATCAATCTCAACGCCCATTCGCTGGGCCATCATTAGCAATAAGTTGCTCATGTGGGCGTTTGGGTTCGCCGGTCGACTACAGAGCCGGTAATGTTCACCCGGCTGGTCAAGGTTGTAGCCAGCGAAGTGACCTTGGTTAAAATCGAGATGGCTGCCGTGACGCAACCCCAGCTCCGCACCGCCGGCGAGCACAAGAGGCAAATTGGCGTTACCGTGGCTGTGTCCGTACGACATGCCGCTGCCGAACAGCGACATCGTCGAGTCGAGCAGTGGTTTGCCGTTGACGTCCTTGGTTTCCGCGAGACGACCTAAGAAATAGCTGAACTGCTCGATGGCAAAGGTGTCATAGTTCGTGAGTTTTTCCATGTAGCCCACGTCGCCGCCATGGTGGCTGAGCTGATGTCGCGACTCGGTGATGCCGATCTCAGGAATCGCAATGGCTTGGCCTTCGCCCCCCATGCTAAAAGTGGCCACCCGAGTCACATCGGTTTGGAAAGCGAGCACCATCAGGTCGTAGACCGTACGAAAATAGTCGCCCGCCATGCTCACGGCGATATCACGGTTGGTACGTTTGCGATCGGGGTCCGAGATCTCCGGCAGTGGCGTGTCGAGCCAAGCATCAGCTCGTCGCGTGCGGATCTCGGCTTCGCGCACCGACGAGAGATACTGTTCCAACCGTCCTTTGTCGGCGGCCCCCATTTTCTGCTCGAGCCGCCGCACTTCAGCAAGGTTGTCGTCGAGTACGCTGGCTTTGCGACGCAACGCGCGTCGCTGGGCTGCCACACCGCCTTTGGGTTTCTCGAACAGCGACGCGAAGATCTCACTGCACCGCCGCAACGGAGGCAGCCCCACGCCGTCGGCCGTCCAGGCGAGCGACTCTTGATTAATAGCGATCTCCATCGAGGGATAACGCGTATGCTGGGCAGTGACTTCGGCCATCTTCTGGTCCACCGAGATCGTGTTGCGATCGGTGGGGCCGAGCTTGCCGCCGGTCAACCAAATCTTAATGCAGTTGTGATGATGTCCGAGTCCGCCTGGATGATGCAACCCGCTGATCGGTGTGATCACATCATGAAATTTCTCCAGCGGCTTGAGCGAGCGGGAAAACTCGTAACTCGGGCCCGGAGTCGTGATCTGGTAGTTCAACGAATGAACACCGTTGGCTAAATAAATAAACGCGCTGCGGCGAGGCGAGGAAGTCGGTTCGGCGGCTCGCAGCGGGAGCATGCACTCCAGCATCGGTAGCGAAATAAAAGTGCCCAGGGCACGGAGCGCATGGCGGCGGTTGAGCAACCAAGATTGGGAGAGGAAGTTCATTGGGGAACCTATTGTAGTGGTTAGCGGTTGAGGGTAAGGAATGATTAATGATTAATGGAAATTGAAAAATGCAGAATGGCAAGGCAAAAGGATGCTAGCTCTTGTTTGAGTGTGTTTGATTTATTTTGGCTGTGACTAGTGATTTGGCGATTATTTTGCAGAGCTGATCGCATTCGTTCCTCAAGAGCTCAAGACGTTGTTCTGGGATTAGCTCTGATTTGACAATTAAGCGTATCCACACTGAGCTTTCTCGCAGTTCTTTCAGCACAATTGCCAGCTTGTGAATAAAATCTTTTTTGCTTTCTGCTGCGCAGGCTTCGGCATAATTGGGAGCCGGAGAAGTTCCTGACCTCACAAGCTGACCTGCTATGTGTTTGCCCAGCCGGGTGCCAGGCAACGCATCAACCGCTTTCCCCACTCGAACAGCAAACTCCAGCAGTCTGTCTTCAATATCGGCCCCCTTCCGAGTCTGTTCCCTGCCATCATTTTGCATTTTTCAATCTCCATTAAATATTAATCATTCACTCGCCGCTCGCCACTCGCCACTCGCCACTCACAGCTCACCTCTTTTTCATCAACTCCGACAAAGCCACCGCGCGTACAATATCTTTCACTCCGTAATTGTTCTGTTTCGCTTCAGCAAAGATCTCCGAGATATCATCCGCATCATCCACGGTCAGCACGCGGCGGAGGGCGTAGGTGCAAAGGTGTTCGATGAAGGCCCGTGTGAAATTGTCGCGATCTGCGAGCAGCAATTGTTTGAAATGTTTGGCATCACTGAACTCGCGACCATCGGGTAGCACCCCCGAAGCATCAACCAATGGATCTTGGCCTTTGCCACCGTCGACTTTCTCACGCGTTCGCCACTGGCCCACGGCATCGTACTGATCAAAAGCAAAACCGAGTGGATCGATGTTGCGATGGCAAGCCGCGCAGCTGGCGGTTTGGGCATGCACAGCGAGACGTTGTCGAATTGTGATCTTTTCACCTTGCGGGGGAACCGGCGCGATCGGGTCCACATTCGCCGGAGGTGGTGGTGGCGTCTTGTTGTAAATTGCTTCGCTGAGCCACACCCCGCGATGCACAGGACGATGACGCGTGCCGTCGGAAGTCAAGCCGAGCACCGCACCCATGGTCAGCAGCCCGCCGCGGTGATCCCCCGGTTTCAGCTCGACGCGTTGAAAGCCACCCGCGTTCGGCTCGGGCAATCCGTAGAAATCGCACAGCCGAGCATTCGTCATCGTCCAGTCGGAATCGATAAATTCGTCCAGCGGCAGATTGTTCGCAAACATCTCGCGGAAAAATTCGACCGGTTCGTTTCGCATGCTCGTTTCGAGCCAGTCGTCATAGCCGGGGAAGAGCTTTTTGTCGGGTGGAAACATCCCCACTCGGTGCAGTTGCAACCATTGTCGCGAGAAGTCGTCGACGAAGCGTTGGATGCGATGGTCGGTAAACATGCGGTCGATTTCACGCGTTAGCTGTTCACCGCTTAATTCGGCTGCTTCGGCAGTAGCGAAGAGATCATCGCCGGGCATCGAACTCCAGAGGAAATAAGACAGCCTGGAAGCGAGTTCCCAGTCGGTGAGTCGTTGCCGGGGAGCCGATTCGCCCTCGACCAAGTAGATGAAGTTTCTTGATGTGAGCACGCCCTGCATCGCGATCCGGAAGGCATCAACCAGTTTTTCGCCCGCGTCACGTTCGGCTTGGTAAGACTGCAAGTAGTTCTCCAGTTCGGCCAGCGCGACTGGCCGTCGCCATGCACGTTGGGCAAAGCGTTGCAGATGCTGGGCAACGACTTTTGGCGTCGCATCGTCGGGCGGTAGCACACCATCGCGCCTAGATTTCTCGGCATCCGTAACCAGTGGTCCTTCCCACTCGATCCAATCGAGGATGACGGTGGAAAAGAGACCGTTTCCTTTGTCATCAAACATCTGCGGAGCGTTTGGGTCAAGCAGCAGTGGTTCGCTGCTGTGCGTGAAAATGTATCCGTTCCTACTGGTAAGCGCGTTGCGGAATGCGGAGCCTTGTCGATCGTCCACCATATCGGTGGCCACCACGCAGAAATGGAGATTTATCGGCATCTCCAGGAGCACTTCAAACTCATGAATCTCTGGGGAATCCTCTGCCGCGGTGATATCAAACTCGATCAAACCAGCGACGTTTTCCCGCCCAGCGCCGGTCACCTTGCCGATGCTCAAGTGTGCTGGCTGGCCACCGGGCGGGCGAGTTCCACTTGCTTGGATGCGGACTTTGTACAGCCCACTGTCATGCGGCCCTGTTTTTCCGAACCAACCTGGTGAAAGCGCGGTCTGGACTCGACCGGGAAAGAGGAGGTAACGCAGCGGCCGTTTGATGCCCAGCCGATCTAACGCTTCTTGCTGCGGCCCACCGCCGCCGTAACGTAACTCGGCAGCCGTTTTTCGCACCTTGCGAGCTTCGCGGGACGTGGCGGAGAAAGCCCGGTTCAGTACGGTGTCCGCGGCACGATAATAACGATCAATATGTGATGATGAGAGTGACAGCTCCGAGCCAATCCGTTCGTACCCGTGCCATAACGTATCTTCATTTAACTCACCAGGCTGTGTCGGATCGTAGCGGACGCCAAGCAAGTCGTAGACCGTGTTCTGGAATTCCTTGCGGCTCAGGCGGTAGTGGGCCACAGCGGGCCGAGCTGCCATCCGCGCCGCCCGCCCTTCGCGAATCAACGCATCCAGCCTCGTGACAAACATCGCGATCTCGTCCTGCGTCGGTTGCGGTTCCTCTTCGGGGGGCATTTCTCCCGAATTGACACGTTCGATTAACTCAGCCCAGCGATGCGTTTCGCCACCCAGTTCAAAATTACGGGAGAGCAGGTCGATGCGCAGTTCCCCTTCTTCATTGTCGGGGCCGTGGCAACTTACGCAGTGCTTAGAGAGAAATGCTTCGAATGGTTCTGCCCCACGAGCGTCCCCGATGATGCCAAAACAAACGAACAGCAGCGTCACGGAAAGCACTGAAAAGAGCAGTTTGACCGAGAACATCACACATCGCAAGTTCGAGTAACAAGCTGCGAGCCTTTTCACATAAATGGTCATGAGTTTCACGTCGATGCTGGATTGTATTAGTCCGTTTGGCGGTTATCGATAATTCGACGGCTGAGACAATGTGAAGCGAAAAATGTCAACGAAACAATTAATTGACTCACCTTTTTCGGCTGCTCCTCTAACTGGAAAATGTCGGATTCGGCCGGTTGTGTGACCATAAATTCTTCGCTTGCTGTAGCTTAGCGACATCGGAAGGCCGCCGGTAAAGAGACGCTCCACCGTGTGGTCTTTGTCTCACGAAGTAACCACGAAATCCCATCCCTAATCGATCCAGGATACCGCAAAGCTGAGCAAATTGCATGGTCAAACAATCCGCAGCGCCGAAAAGAAATCGAAACTGATCAGCAGCAAGTGCATCGTGGTTGTTGCCTGGAATGTGCTGAGCGGACTTCACCGTCGTGCTTTTCAAGCGGTCAGTTTTGCGGTTGGCCTATGACGATGTTTGCGATTGCGCTGATTGGTCTCGCGATGCGACGGAAGTTTCTACAGGGATTGTGGGCGTTTAGCATCCACAGCGAATTTCGGAGCCTAGTTTTGAATAGCTGGTGGGGTAATTCCTCCAGCCACCCGTAGTTTTTCCGATCGCATCCGGCTTTATTAGAGTCTGCTAATGGCTCCCCGCTGGGTCTTCGATCGTCTTTATCAGGAAGCTGTCTGTGAAAGTCGACTTGGTACACCCGTCCGCTGAATCATTTGCGACAATTAACGCAGCCTTGCGAGATGGTCGTGCCAAACAGCATTCAATCGGGAATGTCGTCGCGATCGATGACGACCAGATGACGTTGCGTGCTTTGCAGGGGCATGCCAACAGACACGGGTACAGGCTTCAGGCCGCGGAAAACGCCGCTTCGGGATTGCAGTTGATCAACGATACTACGTCGGTTGCTCTCGTTGGCTTACGCATGCCCGACATCGATGGCTTTGAGTGCTTGAAGTTTGTTCGCGAAAGCTATCCCCATGTTCAAGTTATTGTTTTGACCGGTTCAAGCGAAACCAGCGATGCTGTTGAAGCGATGCGTGCCGGTGCATTTCAATTCATTACCAAACCGTTCGATCCCAAACAGTTGCTGGTTTATCTGGCAAAAGCGTGTGAAACGTCGGCAACCCAAGTCGAAAATTGTGACCTGCGTGAGTCGCATTGCCACAATTTACCTGTGCAAGTTCCGGTCGTCAGCGGCGATGTTAACAGTCCGATCATGAATCAAATCAAACGGCTGGCTGCCGTTGATTCTACAGTCTTCATCGGCGGCGAGAGCGGAACGGGCAAATCAACTGTCGCACGCATGATTCATCAAAAGAGCAGGCGAGCCAAGGGACCATTTGTTTCGATCAACTGCGCTTCACTGCCTCGTGACTTGCTCACTTCCGAACTATTTGGACATACCAAAGGGTCTTTTACCGGGGCGGTCAAAGATCGTGCCGGCCACGCGGAAGTGGCTGACGGCGGGACTTTGTTTCTAGACGAGATTGGCGACCTTCCACTCGAATTGCAACCGAAGTTGTTGACATTTCTACAAGACCGCACGATCCAGCGACTCGGTTCATCGGAAGTGCGCAAAGTAGATGTGCGATTGATTGTTGCAACGCATTGCGACTTGGCTGAGATGTGTCGCGAACAAGCCTTTCGACCAGATCTGTACTTTCGACTGATGGTGTTGAGCATCGCTCTTCCGCCACTGAAGGCCCGGACGGCCGAATTGCCTGTGATGGCCGCGGGGATCTTGGCCAAAATATGTGAACGCATGGGTACCGCACCGAAGCAGATTACCGATGGTGCGATACGCGTGTTGCTTGAGCATTCCTGGCCGGGCAATATTCGCGAACTGGAAAATGTGCTCGAGCGGGCCGTTGCCTTCTCCACCGAAGCACAGATTCATGCGAGAGACCTTGTCGTCACCAGTGTTACTCTGGATCGCCGCGGTCGAAGCAGCGAACAAGCAACCAGCGTCACAACTTCAGTTTTAGCTGAGCAGCCAACACCGGCGCCGGTTCGACCCGATCCAAGACTGACATCCCTGCCAGCGACTCAATATGCGCCAATCCCTGGATTGAGCGAATTACCGAAGCCACAGCCGACTGAAGTCTCTCCGCAACTGCAGCAAGTTGAACCTGCTAATTTGCTGTTGATAGAGGATAACAAGCCAGCAAATAGTGATTCTTCGGGATACGTGCTTGTCGGTAAGACCTTAGCCGACATCGAACGTGATGCCATTGTGCAAACGCTCGATGCCTGTCGAGGCAACAAGGCCAAAACCGCAAGAATGCTTGGTGTCAGCGAGAAAAGCATCTACAACAAAATGCGTCGTCTGGGTATCGAGCGAGTCGTTTCAGAGAGAACGCAGCAACTCGATAAAATAAATACCCAATAGAAAACCATCCACCAGCAACTCGATAGTCGCGAGAAGCATTATGCCCCATATCAATCAAACCGCGCTTGAGAATTTCTTTCAAGATGACACCGAATTGCTCATCGATTTGGCAATTTTTTTCGCTCAAGCACTGGGTGATTGTAAGGCCCGATTAAACTATTCGGTCGACAACCAAGACACTTTTACTCTCTGTGAAACAATTCATCTACTCAAGGGTCGATTAGGCTACTTTAGCGCGACTGGCTTGAAAGATTTAGCGTCGACAATCGAGTTGCAGGGTAAGGAAAGTCAACTTAACGATATCCGCCCAATTCTTGCAGAACTGCTCGCTGGTATCGAAGAGATGATGTGCGAACTTCGAGAAATTACCGGCATGCCTTTAATGTATGAAGCAGACGAGTGACATGTCGAGGTTGGCAAATAGGCAGTACAGTGAACTCCCCATGATTATCCGAAGACTGTTCAAGGCAATCTATAAGTTCTTCCGCCCTTTGTGGTGGTCGTTGCTGCTTTGCGCAGTTTCCGCAGCACTCAGCCTCGTCGTAGCATATCTGATCGTCTGGCCTGCTTATAAGAATCCGATTGCTCGGATGTATACATCGAAAATGGGCTATTCCGCGGTAATCAGAAAAACGGGGCAGGGTTTTCCCGTTCAGGCTGCGACCGTCGATACTCGAGAAATTGTCGGCAAATTTATTGGCGAAGGGCTCACCCAAAGCGAACCGGTGCAGGTTCCCATGATTGCGATGGCCCGGATTGAAGAAGTCAATGCCATTGAAGGACAACGCGTTCGCGCGGGTGATGTGATCGTGCGTTTGGATCAATCCAAAATCAAGCTGAAGATCCAGTCTGCGCAGGCGGCTGTCGAGATAGCCAAGGCCGAACTGGCACGCGTTCGATTCGGAACAGTCAACGTTTTGCAGTTCGAACGCCCCGGAATTTTGGCTTTACAAGAGAAAGTCACCGATGCTGAGGCAAAAATGCGGAAGCTGTTTCTTAGAATGCATGTCAAGCTGAGAGACAGCAATTCAATCAGCGAAGTCGAGTACGCGGAAGCTGAATTTGCAGCATTGCAAGCTGAACTCAAAGCGCAGCAAAACCGGGTCGCAACGGAAACGGCACTGTCTGGGCGTGAGAGCAGCGTGACGATTGCCCAGTCGGCGATTCGTGAATCCGAGTTGACGCTGGCTCATCGTCTTAGCGAACTTGATGACTATACAGCACTCGCCCCTGCCGATGGAATTGTCGAACGAGTCTTGGTTCATGCTGGAGAATACAATCAAGACCCTGGGCGCCCTGCTGTGCTTCTTGCCTCGGGACTTTGGTTTGAATGTTATCTCGATCAGACAGCTCTCGGCCGAGTTCAATTGAATGATGCGGTTGAGGTGCGATTGAGTGCTTATCAGGACTATGTTTTTGAGGGCACTATCACTCATATTAGGCCCCTGGTCAATTTTTCGTTGGGCGGCCCGGAAACCAATCGTCCTATACGACCGCTGGGCACCGGTGCGCCGGAATGGCCCTCAACCTTCTCGGTACGAGTTGCGTTGCAGGAAACTGAGCACTTGGTTGTGCCTGGTTTGACCGGCTATGCGACCGTGATTCAAAAGCGACACGTGCTGGCCGTTCCGCGTGGTACCGTAAATGCCGTGTCGGGCAATCGGGGGATCGTATTCGTTATCGGACACGACGGCGAGTCGTTTGAACCGCGAAACGTCGTCATGGGAATTACCGATGGTCGCTGGGTGGAAATCCGCGAAGGGCTCCGCTCAGGTGAGCATGTGATTATTGATGGGTATCAAGTTCTGCAGCCCGGTGATCGTATCTCTATTCAAAACCGAGACGAGTTACAACTCGAGCGTGGCGAGCTACCTCTTTACGTTAGCAATACCAATGACGACTTTTTAGAAACGCGAGTAGTCGACGAATCGCCAAACGCAAACAAAGAATCGGTGACAAAAGAATCATCGAAAGAAAAAGCGATTTTAAAGGTTCAGCAAGAGAATGCGGCGGCTGATCCTATCGCGGACGACCTTCCACCGTTGGACGAACAAGCTAACAGAGATTCGATTTATTGGTCGAATGACGATTTGTCTGAGGGTTGAAATATGCACACTCTTCGCTGCGCCGTTGTGAAAGTTTTTCAGGGAGCTTGGGCTACGGCGGCGTCGTTAAATCGGCTGCTATTCATTGGAGTTGGCTTACTCGGTACAGGTGCTTTGCTGCTGAGTATGCGCAAGAGCTGGTTCGAAGTGCCGCAATCACCGGTAGGTGGCGCGAATTCAGCTTTTGATATGGTTGCGATCAAACCCGAGTGTGCGCCTTTGTTCCAGGCTTTGATGGGAATTGGTTTAATCTGTTTGATTGCGTCGTGGCTCCGACATCGTCAGTGGACGCTGCTCAGCACGATCATTGCCTCGCTACTTTGCCTGGTTCCGCTGACTTTCCCATACTTTGTGATGTTGCGCAGTCCCGTGGTTTCGGCCGAAGCAGCTTGGCTGCAACTCCAGCACGATAATTTGTTGTGGCTTGGCGGTGATATCTATAACAATGCCGAGTTCGCTCATCGTGGTTGGAAAAGCAAAGCATATCTGATTGACTTGCCGCAACAACTTTCAGTGGTCAAGTTGCCGTCTTGGTCTCCATGGGAAATCGGCTTGGATCGCTGTGGCGATCTGCTGTTATGGCTCGGATACTCCAACGCCTTCTGCAACTTTATGTGCAAGGGCTGGACGATGGCCATCGTCGGATCGGTGCTTCTGTTGATGAGCACCTTACAACGAAAAAGTGAATTCCAATTTTCTCACGCCGGCGTCGCGATCAGCATCTTTACCATCGGATCTGTAATGGCCTCGTTGATTGGCTGGTCGCTGCCGTTTCGTGCCAGCAATTATATCCAGCGGTCATCTACGTTATGTAGTCAACGTGAATTCGAAACCAGTTTAATAGAACTTGATAAGGCGGTCGCATTATTGCCGGTCTTGGGGCAAGATACCTACTACGTGGCTCAACGCGGTGTACTAGAACGCGAACTGGGCTTGGATACGGATTATACAAGGCTTGGTGAAGCAATCGATTTGGAGAGTGACGCGCGTTACGACCAAGCTTTCGCAAAAATCATTCAGCTGACCGAATCGGACGATCCAGCCATTCGTCGTGAGTCGCTCCGGGCGGTGATGCGATTTGCCATCCAAGATTACAATTGCGCTCGTTTTGAACTTTCTGCCGAACGGTTTCAATTGGTGTTGAGGCGGCAACCTTGTAACCTCAAGCTAATCTACCTAATGCAGCTCCAAGGAATCCGCGAAGGCCGTCCCGAGCTTGTTTACGCGATGCGTGATTGGATGTATGAAGCATCCGGTAAAATGGCATTTGGAACGAAGAAGATCGTTCGAGCGGCGTCAAATCAACATGCCGTTTTGGCGGCTGGGATGGATGGAAACGCCGAAGCGATCTGGGCCGCCCAAGACAGGGCGAAACGACCATGACGGATACGCCGTCGTCTTTCAAGCGAATTCCCAAGGACTCGTGGAAGGTGTGCTTCGCAAGCGGCAGTCCGCTGCGAATCGTCGTAGCCCTTTTGATAGCCGCTGTCGTGTTCGTACTGGTTGCGGGTTACGGTATCGCGCGTTTCAGAGCTACGCAGGGGCATTCTCTACGGACAACTCAGTTGCCTCATGCGTGGATTCGCGCTGCGGGTGATCTGTCACAAGCGGCCTACTTTCGCAAGTCGATTGACATACCCGGTCCAGTCCGTCATGCGTGGCTTAAGATCGCCGCCGCTGATGCGTTTGAAGTCAATGTGAATCGCAATCCACTTGGGCG
>CAZHTX010000023.1:0-25000 GCA_964535475.1 uncultured Pirellulaceae bacterium | reverse complement strand
GGCCGGCGGAGGATAATCGGTCTCACGCACCGCCAACTCGGGGCGGCGAATCACCAAGTCGGCCATCGTCGGCGGTGCGGCTGCCTGATTGCTCGCGTTAGCGGCCGCAGCCTCGTCGAGCTGCAACAACGGGACGAAGCGCTGCAGCCCCGCTGGTAATTCCATTGGCCCTTCGGTCGCATCGTCAACCGCCGCGCCCCCTTGCAGCGTCGGCCCATCACCCAGCGGCCCATCACCCAGCGGCCCATCACCCAGCGGAGAAGTTGGACCCTGAAACGGATCATCGCCCTCGAGGGTCGAACCGCCGACGGGAGAAACTGGCTCCCCGGCAGCACCATCAGGCTCGGCAGCACCATCAGGCCCGGCAACACCATCAGGCCCGGCAAGCTCGGGCTCCGTCAATTTCGGCTCAGCATCCACGGTGTCAGCAACAGCGCCGTCAGTTGCAGCGGGATCGACCGGACTCGCAGCGACCTGGTCGGTACCAGCTGAATCATTTTCGTTCGCTTCGGTCACCTGTTGGGAAACTTGCTGTTTACCGTTTCGCCAATTTCGGACAACGAGTCCAAAAATGGTTGCTGCCAGCAACAACGAGATACCGGCGATGGCTCCGACGGCGATGAATTGGCGTCTGCGGGCAGCCGCTTCACTTTGAAAAGCAATCGGCGGAATGGCACCCACCGAATCATCGGCATCGGCTTCACCTTCGAAAGCTGGCGGGCGACTCAGCGGAGGATGACTTGCTGGGGGAAGTTCGCCCCCCAGCCAGCTCTCCGCGGCAGCGGCTGGCTCCGCATCAAAATCGACTTGCGCGAAATCACCAGCGATATCTCCCAACGGCGCGATGCGCTCTTGCGTCAACGCTTCGCTGTCAACCGACTCGTCACCCATCGCCAGCTGTCGCTCGGCGGCCGGCGGTTCAATCAAAACCATCGCCTGACATTTCGGACAGGCCACAATTTGCCCCACCAAACGCCGATCCTTGACCCGCAAGCGGCGTCCGCAGGTCGTGCATGTGATCGAAAAGTGATCCAACGGAGTTCATCTCCGAGAGTGGGGAAAATCATGGGTGAACTGATCGAGATCGAGATCAGCAGATTGTTTCAGTATACGCTTCAAAGCGGCGATTGTCCCCCAGCAACTGCGGATACCCCCTTGACACCTTAGAATTTCGTTGACTTTTCCTGAAATTGCCGAAATGATGCGGTTAATCCCTCAACTTCCCCTCACCACAATTCGGAGTTCTCACCATGGACCAACCAATCGTCGCCCGTGACATGATGGTTCGCAATCTGGTTACGCTCAGTCCAGAAATGGATACTTCGCAAGCCATTGATGTGCTGCTGCGGCACCGTATTTCAGGGGCTCCCGTCGTTGATACGTGGGGCCGATTCCTGGGCATCTTCTCGGAAAAATCATCCTTGGAGTTTGTGATTCACACCACTTATGACGCCCTGCCGACTGCCAACCTCATGCAGTTCGTACAAACCGATCCGCCCACAATTAGCGAAGACACGGACCTGTTAACGATCGCCCAAACTTTTCTGGACGCGTCTTGCCGTAGGCTTCCCGTGCTTTGTCGCTCAGGCCGCTTGCTGGGGCAAATCAGCCGCCGCGACTTACTGCGAGCGGTCCGCAGCAGCATGAAGCAAGCCACTCCGGTGGCCGCCGAACATGGGGGCAGCCTCTATCTCAGTGCCATCTTCAACTCGGGGCAACGTCCTTTCTGAAGGAACTCGCCCAGTAGCGATTAGCCGCCGACCGCGGCCTGAGCCCGCTGGTCAGCCGCCTTGCGAATTGCCGCTTGAATGGATGCCAGTTCACGCTGGCCGCTGAGGTTCTCACGATAGAGCCGAGCCATGGTCTGCTTCATCTCGCTCAGCTCGGCCTCCATGTCATTCACGTAGCCCTTGATCGCAGCCAGTTCTTTGCCAACTTGAGCTTCATCCTTCTCAAGCTCTAACTGACGTTGCTGACCGGTGGTCTGCATCCCAGTCGTTAGCCTTAACGCTTCCCGCAAAACCGCTTCTTGCCGCCGCAAATTCACAGCTTGGCTGTTCAAATAGTCGATCTGTTGTCGCATCGACTTGAGCACCAAACGGTAGCTATTGAGTGGCCTAACGAAATACTCGTCGATAACCTGCACCACCCCTTCCCCGACCAACAGCTGCCCAGCTTCCGACTTCACAACGAGTTGATCCCCCACTTCGAAGGTAACCACATCGCCATCGGCCCGCTGCAATCGACTGTCGACTGCTTGCCCGAGACCGTCAAAAAAGCCGCCGTCAATCGCACTTCGCTGCTCCATCGCATCGACAGTCAATTCGTATTTCTTGGTAAATTCAACCCGCATCCAGCGTGTTTCAGGGCGATCGTCCGGCAACACGCTGGTACCGTCCCGCAGATACTCTTCCAAAGCCTGCGGTGGCACGCTGCTTGCCATCAAGCTCCGCACCAGATCCGCGTTGACTTCCCCGAATAACCGCTCACTATCAGGCACAGTGCCTTCCTTAACAAACGCTTCGTGCGAATCGGTCGGCATTAATTCGTAAAGTGCCCAGCGATTCGAGTTATTCGCCGCCCGCAGTTGCTCCGGCTCAAGCGGCGCGGTGGGCACAATCGTAAAACTATCCGCCGCGGTTTGGGCTACGCGAAATTCCCCCAAGTAGGCTACGGGTAGCGCAGAGCCCCCTTCGGCGAGCACACGTTCAGCAAACGCGTAGACGATGCTGCTGGCAGCCAGCGCCGGAATTTCAGGGGATGGGTTGGCGGCGTTCGGATCGGCATCGTCGATCGGCATTCCATCAGGCGTAGCGACGGCGGGAGCTGCGGGGGCCAGAACAACCCCGTTAGGACCCCGATCGCGAACTTCTAGATCGCGGAACACTCGCCCCACTTCGGCATTCAAAGCCCGCAGCTCTCCCTGCATTACCAGCAACCCCGGATCCCGCTGGGGATCATTCGGAACGCCGTTAATCCAGTCCTTCTGCTCTCTCTCAGCACGCTCCAGACGGGACTGCAAATCGCTGGCCTGTTTCGATAGAGCCACGCGACTCCTCAACACCACGGCCGTCATCGGCAGCAGCGGAATCGTCAGCAGAAACGTTATGGCAACGAATACCAGCTGATACCAACGCCAATTCGCGGCACACTTCCAGATAATCCAGAAGAAGGCGATGACGTAAACAAACAATAAGACCAGGAAGACGATCTTCATTAGCTAAGGCCCGTGGGCATCCAGCGCGCCAGAATACGCCGTCCCACCTCAGGACAGCTCGAAGACGAGTGAACGTAGTTATCGATGTTAAGTTGGGAGATATGGGCCGTCAAGTTTTCTCTGCCCAGGTCTGCCCAGCTTCTTAAATAAATATGTCGGTGGCAACTGCTCCGACCATGCCAAGCGGCACAATCGATCCAACCCACAGACGTCGAACCGGTTGACCACTCACTTCGCCATAACCGGCCCTGTCGCATCAAGTAGCACCAGCCATCGCACCGAACCAACTGTTGGCGGCCGACTGCTTGGCACAATCCATCCAAGCCGTCGCTCGCTCACGACTGCTGTACGCAAACCGTTCGGCCTTTGTGCGTTTTCCCGGAGAACCCAAAAAAGCGCACCAAACGGCTAGCGAGTTAGCCCCCCAGCGGGGAAAGCAGTGTGTCTGCACACGGACTTGAATGTTCTCAGGTTATTCCGACGACGCGACGAGGCAAGGATGCAAATCAAAAAAACAAGTGTCCAGCATGGCCGGAAACGCAATCGGCTGCGAGCCGCGTTGCTCTTTCTGTGCGGCTCGGTAGCGCTCACATCGACCGGCTGTCAACGCTCTTATTACCGGGCCCAGGCCGATTCCGAAGCCTACGGGATCATCGACGAGAAAGTCCGGGACGCGGGCGAATGCCCCCCCGAACCACTCCGGATCGACCTGGATCGACGCAGTCGAATGTACAACCCGTTCGACCCGGACCGCCCGCCAATGCCGACGGATGACCCGCGTTCACACAACTATATGCATTGTGTTGACGGCCGTCGCGGCTACCCGATGTGGCACGCGAACGGCTCGACCAACGCGCAGGAAAGCCCCGATTGGTACCAATTTTTGCCGCTCAACGAAGATGGCGTGCTGGTGCTGAACGCGGAGAATTCAGTGCAACTCGCTCTCCTGCACTCGACCGACTACCAACAGCAACTCGAGACGCTCTATCTTTCGGCGCTCGACGTCAGCAGCGAACGCTTTCGCTTTGACACCCAATTTTTCGGCGGCGCGCAAGGCTCACTGACCGGACTCGGCGAAGACCGCACGGTAAGCGATTCGGCAACGACGCAAATCGCGCTCGGTCCGTTTTCCAATGGCCGACGACCGATCGCCCTGCAGCGTTCCTTCGTAACCGGTGCGGATTTAGTGGTCGGTCTGGCCAATTCGATCGTTTGGGATTTGTCTGGCCCCAATCCTCAAGCCGCACCCAACAGCATCCTCGATTTCACCCTGTTCCAACCGCTTTTGCGGGGTGCCGGACGTGATCGCGTAATGGAACGGCTGACCCTCTCCGAACGCCGACTGCTGGCCAACGTGCGGACTTTTGAGCGATACCGCCGCAGCTTTTACCTAAACATCACCACCGGCCGCGGCACCGAGCGTGGCGTGCAACGATCAGGCGGCGTATTCGGCGTCGGGCTGGGTGGCTTTACCGGACTGGGCGGCGGGTTCGCCGGCCTGGGCGGTGGCGGCGGTGGCATCGGCGGCGGTGGCTTCGTCGCACAAGCTGGCGGCTTCCTGGGACTCTTGCAAGACCAACTGCAAATCCGCAACCAAGAAGAAAATGTCGCCAGGTTACGGGAGAACTTGCTGTTGCTGGAGGATACGCTGCGTCTCCAGTTAACCACGATTCCCAACGATCAAGAGGAAATCCCTCGTCAGCAATTACAGATCGCCCAAGCTCGCAGCGCCCTGTACAGCGCGAACAGCCAACTGCTGCAAGCCAGAACGGCCTTCGAATCGACGGTCGACTCGTTCTTGGGAGATCTCGGCCTGCCACCATATATCTGTGTGCAATTGAATGACCCACTGCTGGATCAGTTCGAGTTAATCACCGAAGAGCTCAAAAATCGCCGCAACGAAATCACCGATATTCGCTTCGATGTCGGCAATATCAACACGCGAATGCTCAACCAGGGCCAAGAATCAATCAACCAGGAGACTGGCTTACCGCAACGCCGCATCCCGGCGAGCGTTCCGTTGGTCGACGCGCTGAGCGAACTGCAGCAGCAAGTGGAACCCATTTCCATGTTGCGACAACAGTTGCTTGAAGCCGACCTCCCGGCCGTGGCGGACGACATCGCCAATCTTCAAGAAGCACTACCGCTGCGGCGTGGCCAAAACGATCGCTTGTCACAAATCTACGAACAAGAAAAAGAACAGATTTGTTCCCTGCTGCCAATCTCCACGATCGATCCGGAACTGTTCAACCTCAGTGAAACCGAACGCGTCGGCCAACAACTGCTCGACGAACTCGAAAAACTGACTGAGCGGATCGCAGGATATGGCGATCAACTGGCAATGCTCGATCAACAGCTCGATATCCTGATTGCCGACGTGGCCACGACTGCGGAGGAAGCACCGGAGGCCGCACCGGAAGGCGACGAAGCCGATGCCGAGCCCGTCAGCAACGAACTGACGCGACGGATTATCGATGAAGCGATTCTGGCGAGCCAAACAATTCTCTCCAATCTCTCCGACGATATCCTCGCGCTGCAACTCGTCCAAGCTCGTGCCCGCACCGAAGCGGTCGCCCTGCCAGAAGTCGATCTGACCCAAGGCGAAGCGTTCGATATCGCCATCACCAACCGACGCGATATCGCCAACGCACGCGCTTCACTTGTCGACTCCTGGCGACTGGTCGAATTCAACGCGGACGACCTGGAGAGCAACCTGGATCTCACCTTCAGCGGTGACTTGCGGAACCCGGCAGATTCAAATAACCCGCTCGACTTCCGCGACAGCCGCGGGAGCCTGCGAGTCGGGCTCCAGTGGGACGCGCCGATCACCCGCTTGCAAGAACGTAACACTTACCGTCAAGCACTGATCGAATATCAGCAAGCGAAACGGAGCTTCTACCAAGTTGAAGATTCCGTCTGGCAACTGCTCAGAGCCCAGCTTCGCCAATTGCGAGCGAACCAAATCAACTTTGAGCTGCAACGCCAAGCGGTCCGCATCGCGGCTGATCAAATCACGCTCAACGAAGATATTCGCAAACTGCGTGAGGCCAGCGGCTTGGCTAGTGGCCCCACCGCCGCGCGGGATATCATCTTCGCCCTCAATGACCTACTCAGTGCCCAAAACGCGTTTCTCAACATCTGGGTCAACTACGAAGTCATTCGCCGAGGTCTCGATCTCGACCTGGGGACCATGGAGTTGACCTCGGAAGGCCTGTGGATTGACCCAGGAACCATTCGGCCCGATACCGTCGGCCTTGGACAACCAATGGGCGGCAGCGGCATCAATATTGGACCCGCCGAAGGGATGATCATCGAAGCCCTGCCGATGGAACTGATGGAGGGCCAAACCCCCGTGCCAGTACCAGCGCCAGTACCAGCGCCAGTACCAGCGCCCGTGCCAGCACCAGCTCCGGTACCAGCTCCGGCGCCACTTTCGGTGAACGAAAATCCCTTCTCGCCCCCGGTCAGGCTGGCGGCCCCCAACGAAGGCGTAGCGCCCCCCGCTGGCGGCTCGTCAATACGACGCTAGCAAACCGGCGCGGAACCGCGGCCGAGCTCATTCCGCTGAAAAGCGCATCAGCAAGGCTGCTTAGGAACTAGGCAAATCGCATCCCGCTATGCGACTAAAGGAAGGAAAAGACCCATTAATGTGAAAATAAGACACTTTAATGGGTCTTTATGAAGGCGGAACGCGGCTTGCATTGCCAACTGCTGGAGGATGACTATTTGGTCACCACCCCACTTCCCTACTTCCTGCTGATCAATGCCTTCCATGCCAGTCGGTCCCACGGTGGCTCGCGTTCCCCGTGTGACAGTTATCGCCCCCAAACGTTTGCTGCTCACTCACGAGCAAGCAGATCAGCCCTGGAACCATCATTCCGATTGGTCTCAACGCGGCGAACCAGCACTGCTGATTCGAGCCACTCCCTACGGACCGTTGACCCTGTCCCAGATCGCCGCCTATCCGTCGCGTCTGCTGATTGTCCACCCCGATGACCAACTCGACCCCAAGCGACAGCTGCTGGCGACCTTCCGCGAACTCTTCGCCTCAACGCCACTATTGGTCCTGGAAGACGCTCAGCAGTGTCAGTTGTTGCTCAGCGATCAGCCCAGCCAAGCTGCTTGCTGGAACGAAGTGCAAGAATTGCTGACCAACCCCCGCCGCGAACTCTCCGCTGGCCACTTGCTGATCGGCCGCAGCCGAGCGTTCCGACAAGTGTTACAAGCGGTTGACCAACTCTCCGATCAATCGACTCCCTTGCTGCTGCAAGGAGAGCCGGGCAGCGGCAAAGCACAGCTGGCGTTGGCCATTCACCAACGATCTCAAAGACGCGAGCTCAGCTGCTGGAGCATCGATTGCAACCAATTGAGCCAAGAGGCTTGCCGGCTGGCCTTGTTTGGCCCCGCCGAATTTGTCGCCGATTCAGCCGCCGATTCGCAGCAACATTCCGGACTACTTAATCACCCCGGCGTGGGCACGATTATCTTCCACGAACTCGCTCACCTGCCTCCAGCGGTCCAGTTACAACTGCTGCGCTGGCTCCAACAACCACGCCGGGACAATCTTCACCGCCCCCACCTAGTCTTTACCACTTCACACGATTTAGGACGCCTAGTCGCCGACCATCGCATGCGGGCTGATTTGTTTTTTGAGCTCAGCAGCCATCTCATTGGGCTGCCACCACTCCGCCACCGACGCGGGGATGTTGGTTTGCTGGCCGACCATTTCACCCAATGCCTAGCACCGGCTCTCCGCATCTGCCAACGCCCCAGCATCCGGCTCACTGAGCCGCAACGTGAGCTCCTTGACAATTATGACTGGCCGGGAAACATCACCCAACTGCGGCGGCTGGTCGTCAGCCATTACCTTCGCCCTCAGCAAACAACCACCAAGGGAGACCATACCACCGAACATCCAACTGCCGCCAACCAATTAACCGCTGATCAATCGTCCGCTGATCAACTCCAGGAACTTTTGTTAGAACTCGTTCCTGATTCCCACAGCGGGTTGCTGGAGCAATCTGGTCAAACTGCGTCGCTCACCACCCGCACGCCCGACGAAAAAACCACGGACCCTGCGCAGGCCTCGGGCGAGCCCACACGCGAAGATGAAGACCAGCCTGACGGGGCCACACCACGGATTTGGTCGTTGTTCATTGACAAAATGGTTTCTGATTCGTCGACAAACCTTTACGCGCGAGCGATTGAACAATTTGAACGTGGACTCTTTACAGAGATCCTCAATCGCACAGGCGGTAACGTGGGAGAAGCAGCTAGGCTGCTCGGCATCACCCGCGTTAGCCTCCGCAAAAAGCTGCAACACTTCTCCATCGAGCCTAACTACTTCGGTAAACTTTGATTTGCAGACCCCCATACCCTGCAACGGGTCGACGAACAAATCCCCCTCCAGGTTCCGCTCCGTCCATCAGGCAACACGCGGGTGACTTTGGCGAAATTGGCATCGACAATATTGCTGTTGGTTCCAGAGTTGGCATGGATCAACATTGGCTCTCATTGCATCACTTTTAACACGCTACATAAAATGTGATATTGGCAGGAAGATAAATCACACCGTCCCACCTCCATTTTCCCACCCCCATTTTCCCACCCCCATTCCTGTCATAACCACGAGCACGAAGATGCCAGTTCATTGCCCGCTAAAGATCGAGCGATCTCTCAACTGAAGCATTTGGTTCGTTTGATTACAGGGTAATGGAACACATATTTGCCTCTCAGAACGGTATCGGCAGGTTAGCCGATGAGCGGATTTATAAATCCGATGTCGCTCAACGTCTCGCAGCAGCGGGGATAAACAGCGAAATTGAAACACCGATCAAACTTATTCATAAGACGTTTGTCAAAAAACTTTGGCTTGACCTTGTCGTGAGTCGGAGAGCCGTTTACGAACTCAAGACGGTCTCAGCCTTGAATTTGAATCATGTGGCCCAACTGCTAACGTACCTCTATTTACTGGACCTGCCGCGTGGCAAGTTAGTCAATTTTCGTTCGGCTAGCGTCGAATCAAAGTTTGTAAACGCACCGATTCCGCGGGAAGAGCGATGCGGTTTCAAACTGATCGACGATAGCTTTCATGGAGACCGAAACCTGCTGCAGTTAGTTGTCGAACTGGTACGCGACTGGGGAACGTCGTTGTCCGTTTCGCTCTATCATCAGGCAATGGTGCACTTGCTGGGTGGAGAAACCGTCGTCGAACGAATGCTGCCTCTGGCCCGCCACGGAAAGAACCTAGGCAATCAAAGATTCCATTTACAGAACAGTCAAGTCGCTTTTGAGCTGACCGGCTTCGCGAATTTGGACAACGAGGACTATCGCGGACAACTCCAGCGGCTGCTCGACATGAGTCCGCTCAGCTCCATTGAATGGATCAACATTGGCCCTCATTGCATCACTTTTAACACACTACAGAAAACGTGATATTGGCAGGAAAATGGAGGCAGGAAGATAAATCACACCGCCCCACCCCCATTTCACCACCCCCATTTTCCTGCCTCCATTTTCCTGCCTCCATTTTCCCACCTCCATTTTCCCACCACCATTTTCCCACCACCATTTTCCTGCCTCCATTCCTGTCATGACCACGAGCACGAAGATGCCAGTTCATTGCCCGCTAAAGATCGAGAGACTCTCAACTGAAGCATTTGGTTCGTTTGATTACAGGGTAATGGAACACATATTTGCCTCTCAGAACGGTATCGGCAGGTTAGCCGATGAGCGGATTTATAAATCCGATGTCGCTCAACGTCTCGCAGCAGCGGGGATAAACAGCGAAATTGAAACACCGATCAAACTTATTCATAAGACGTTTGTCAAAAAACTTTGGCTTGACCTTGTCGTGAGTCGGAGAGCCGTTTACGAACTCAAGACGGTTTCGCCACGGAAAGAACCTAGGCAATCAAAGATTCCATTTTAAGAACAGTCAAGTCGCTTTTGAACTGACCGGCTTCGCGAATTTGGACAACGAGGACTATCGCGGACGACAACTCCAGCGGCTGCTCGACATGAGTCCGCTCAACTCCATCGAATGGATCAACATTGGCCCTCATTGCATCACTTTTAACACGCTACATAAAACGTGATATTGGCAGGAAAATGGAGGCAGGAAGATAAATTACACCGCCCCTATTTTCCTGCGACACCCACGAACAAGAACCTAAAACTATTTTGCGCTCGGTCACGTGTTTTGCATCCGCCTGAGCCAAAGCGACTACGCGCCGAACAGCTCGCCCCCCAGCGTGCCTTTGCTATCACCGAAGGCATCCACTTCGATGTTTAGCGAATGTAGGATACTCAAATAAAGATTCGACATGGGCGTATCGGGTTGCTGAACATGATTGCCATGCCGCAGCCCCATGTTTTTTCCACCCGCAAGGAGCGTCGGCAAATTCTTGGGATTATGGGTCGTACTACAACCACTCCCAAATAACACCAACGTGTTATCCAAGACGCTACCATTGACATCTTGAAATTCTCGCAACCGGCTAAGCAAATAAGCGACTTGTTCACTTAAAAATAAATCGTATTTGGCAAACTCCAACTGGCCAGCCTTGTCCCCAGCATGCGATAAATTGTGGTGGGTTCGTGTCAAACCAAGCTTTAATGGAAACGTGTCACTAATGCCCATCCCGTCTTCACGATTTAACATAAAGGCCACCGACCGTGTTATGTCCGCATCAAAGGCGAGGGCGATCAGATCGAGCATGTTGCGGTAATACTCACCCGGTTCCCCTTCATTCGTGACATCCAAATCCAAGTGGGAATAATCTTGTGGTTTCAGCGGAATATCAATCCACCTTTCCGCAGCCACAAGACGAGCTTCAATCTCATCCAAAGCGGTCAAGTACTGATCAAGTTTTTCGCGATCGGCGTGCCCCAGTCGTTGATTCAGGGCACGCGTACTCTCCACCACCGCATCCACCAACCGAATCCGTTTCTTGAGTTGTTCGCGTTGCAGCAGCAGTGAATTGCGATCGCCTCGAAAAAGGCGATCAAAAACACGCCGCGGATTGTTCTCCGCCGGAATAGGCTTGCCCTCCACGTTATAGGAAATGGTTCCCGTCCGCGACAAGAAACCAACCCCAGCGTCAATCGATAACACCAGCGAAGGTTGACGGCAAAATTGCTTAGTGTGTTGAGCAATCAACTGATCAAGCCCCACCGAATTGAACTTGCCCGGTTCCGGGCTATGCAGGGGAGCCCCAGTCAACCACATGTCAGAACACATGTGTGGATCGGCCAGCACGCCGTTGGGATGATACAAACCGCTGACGAACGTGAGCGAGTCACGGAATGGTCGCAACGGCTCAGTCGATTTGCCGAATTCAAAGCCGCTGCCGACTTGCCTCGGAAACCAACTCCATTCATCGATCTCGTTGGCCGACTTGGGCAACGACATGCCATTAGCCGTATATAACGCACAAAAGCGACGCGGCACCTCTTCCGCCGCCGACTTCCCCATCGCCTCTAACAGAGGAAGCGCCAACGTAACACCTGCCAGACCCTTCAGGACCGCGCGTCGATTTAATGGAGCAAGTGCGTGCATCGCAATTAACCTTTCACGTTATTTTTTTAAAAACAGGTCACTGTTGATGATAAAGTGCAGCATGTCTCGCGTGCGATAACCGCTGGCTTTCAATTCTAAGCCTTTTTCTTGCAAAAATACAATCTCGTTATAACTTGGCGTACGCCCCGTGGCGTAGGTCGCCAAGTGTTTGATCAAGCTAAAAGCGACTTGATCAAGTCGCTCCGTCGCCAAATATGCTTGCAATTCGTCGAAATTCTTGACCTCGATCCCCGGCACAATAACGCCCGCCAGTTCGTCACTGTCTGGTAGCTGAGACGTGGTCTCCGCGTCCAGTACTGAGTGGAATAGCCCCGCAGCATCAAACGCCTCGAAGGGGATCCCCCAGGGATCAATTCCCTCGTGACACTTCACACATCCCTTTTGGCTGCGATGTGCTTCCAGCTGCTGCCGAAGCGTCAGCTCCGAACTGGGATCCTCCTCCAGCATCGGCACGTTCGGCGGTGGATCGGAAGGTGGTTCGGCGATAATCTTTCGTGCCAGCCAAGCGCCTCGCTTGATCGGATTGGATTCTCGCCCATTGGACAACCCCGCCAGAATGGCCGCCTGCGTCAGCACTCCTCCTGACTGCTGTTCCCCAGGGTGAGGCACCGGGATGAACTCGAAGCCTTGATCGGTTGCATCCGCCAAACCGTAGTAGCTGGCTACGACTTCATTGGCCATCACAAAATCGGATTGAACGAGATTCCGAACCGACAAATTCTCGCGGAAAAGATGCTCCAGGAACCGAGCTGGCTCTTGGCGAAGTTGCGATTTCACTTCTCGCGTCAAATCGGGGAACCTTTCCCGATCGAGCGAAACCACATCAAATTTGTCCAGACTCAGCCATTCGCTAGCAAACTGCTCCACAAACCTGGAGAATCGTCGATCACCGATCATACGATCAACCTCGTCGTTCAACGTTTGACGCAGCTTACCAGCAGTTGCCAAATTCAGTAGCCGTTGATCGGGCGGCGAGTTCCACAAGAAATAAGACAGCTTGGCAGCCAGCTCAAATTCATCCAAGTCTTCGGCCTGTGGGCCTTGGCTATTCTCAACGATGAACAAGAACTGCGGTGAAGTTAAAACCACCGACAAAGCATCCTTGATACTCTGCACAAAATCAGCTTGCTCTCGATAGGAAACTCGCCACACTTGCATCAATCGGTCTAGTTCCCCATCGGTAACCGGTCGGCGAAACGCTTTCTCGGCAAACGACTCGAGAATCGCAGCGGCGTATGCTTCTGGCTCTTCCTTCTCTAGACTGTCGATAAAGATGTTGCGATGCGTTGCTGGTGGCCATTCGTTGAACACAGGCCCCTCAAATTCGACCGAGCGAATCAACAGTCGAGGCATATCGCGCCCATCGGTGTACTCGCTGCGGACACCGATCTCACGAATTCCGGCCAGATAGTTGACGTTGTTGGCCTCCACGATGGGGCTGGGGAAATTATTGATAGCACCCTCGAAGATATACTCCTGCCATCCCTCGGGTGCAACACGCTGCAAATCTGCCACTTGCGTTAACGTGCTGCCACAGTCGCGTCGCAACCCTAGATGGACACCTAAAGTTGGTGTGCGAGTTTCGAATCTTATAAACTCTTTTGCTAGCGGGTGACTCTCAGCGAGTCGGCTGAGGCGAACGCCTAGCAAGCTGGTATTGTCACCCGCCCGCGCCGCCACGGCGAACTCTCCCTCCTCCAAACGCACGACCATGAACGGCGTCGCCTGGATTTCTTCAGAACTGGCACCAGCGGCATCTGGGTCGACTCTAACTGGTTTGGAACTCAACAGCTTTCCCGAGAAATATCGGTCGCCTAGCTGCAATTGAAAGAGCTGCGAGTTGGCCGGAGCCGACAAGTGAAGATCCACCCGATAGACACCTGACCGAGCGACGGTGACAGCCCCCGTTCCTCGCGATTTACTGCTTCCGGAAGAACCAAGCTCCACAAACATCGCGTCAGCCGCAGGTTGGCGCACAGCAGAATACGCATCGTCGCTATGAGAGCCGCTGTCAAGCAACAGCGCGTCGTCATATCGACGGGCGCGAACTCGCACTCGAAAGTTTCCCGAGTTGGGAAGTTCACGCAACGAGATCTTGAAGTTGGCTTTGGGACCATACGTGTTCTCCACGCCAAAAATTTCAGCACTCGGAATGGCTGGACGTAGTAGCAATCCTTCGTCAATCACTTCATAAGCCTCCCCCTTGGGATAGCCGGGTGTACCGCGGACGCAGGCAAACACCGAGTGATAGATGCTGTCAAATTTCCGCCAGCCCCGAACCGTGTCATTCCCCTGGTAACCTTCGATAAAGTCGTAGCGGGTTCGCATCGCAAATGGCGTAAATGCAAATGGCTTGTCCCGCTCGGGCTGCGTGACTACGAAATCAGCGTTATTCAGCAGCGCGCTGTTTGCCCCCAAGATCAACGAGTCCGGACATGGGGTGTCGTTGATTCCCTTGCCAAACTCCATGCGAAAGGTTTGTACCACCGGTGGGGCCAGTTCATCCACGATGCACAGTTCGAGCGCCTGGATAGCGATGTCCAAATACGACTCCACCTGCAATGGCGACAAGATCATCGATTGAGCATTGTTCGAAAAGCCCTCCTTGGAAATAGCATCAGGTGGCAAAACGCTTGTCAAATCTTCATCCAAGCCCAACAGGTCGCGCAGCGTGTTGCGATACTGCGATACGGTCAATCGCCGAACCGTGCCGTGCCGCTCCTTGTTCCGCGTCCGCACGGCAATAGTCGATTCCGAAATCCAGCCCAGCAACTGGGCTGACTCTTCCGCCGAAGGCTGAGGTTCGTCGGCCGGCGGCATCTCCGCCTGCTCGATCTGGTGCTGAATCCCCTTGAGTAGGCTCAGTTGCTCCTCGAGAATCTTGGCGGATAGTTGGTCGACACGAACCCCCGATTCTTGATTCTCGAGTTGATGGCAGCGCAAGCAATACTTGCCGAGCAACGGCTGGATATCCTCGGCAAACGAGGTCCCAGCGGACCGGCCGTGCGACTGGGTGGCTTCAGTTTGCCCCCACGCAGTTTGGCTATACATCGCCAACACGAAAGAGCAGACGACCTTAAAACAGCCGACCAGCGCGGAAAGCTGAAACGATTGCGGGAACGATCCAGGCATATCGGATGGTGGCGGATGAGAAATGTCGGGTGGGATGGAGCGTTGAGGCCCTGACTAACGTCCATCATACATCATGTGCCGCCTGTTAGCGCCCGCAGCCAAGAGGCTAGGCTTCCGCCGCTTTCACTACTGCGTAATTCTTCGGCTAGGCAATTCGCTCTGTTGCTCAACGAATGTTAAACTAGCACTCAATAAATGGGCTGGGAATCATTCCCCGCCGCACGTGACGAACCAAGTCCCCTTTTTCCCACCTCCGCTTTTTTCATCGTCGATGGCTACACTTCCGATCGTTGCCGCCAAGACCTCAAACCAACTCGTTGATCTTTTTGGCCGCGTGCACACCAGCCTACGGATCAGCGTCACGGATCGCTGTAACCTGCGCTGCCTCTATTGCATGCCCGAATCGGCAGACGACTTTGAGGAATCCGAACATTTACTGTCCTTCGACCAGATCGTCCGCCTGACTCGCATCTTGGCCAGCGTCGGCATCGAGAAGCTTCGCATCACGGGTGGCGAACCGACACTCCGCAGCAACTTGCCCGAACTAATCGCTCGACTTCGTGCGATTCCCGGGATAAAAGAGCTGGCCATGACGACCAACGGTATGCGGCTCGACAGACTCGCTGGAGAACTTCGCCGCGCAGGGCTATCACGGGTCAACATCAGCCTTGACGCCCTCAACGAAGACGCTTTTTATCGCATCACCCGTCGTCGCGGTTTGACACAGGTCATTCGCGGCATCGACGCGGCGATCGAAGCTGGCTTTTCCTCGGTCCGCTTAAACGCGCTAGCCATCAAAGGGCTCAACGAAGATCAAATCATGCCGCTCGTTGAATTTGCGTTCTCCCGCGGTTTGACCCTTCGCTTTATCGAATACATGCCGCTGGGTGGCGATCGCGATTGGCAAACCAAACAAGTACTAAGTGGAGCCGAATTGCGAGCCCGGATTGAAAAACAACTTGGCCCCCTGACCCCACTTGCCCTCACCGATCCCTCCCAGCCCTCGACCGATTTTGGCTACGGCAACGGAAAAGGAAAAATTGGCTTTATCAATTCCGTCTCTGAACCATTTTGCGGAAACTGCAATCGCCTCCGGCTGACTGCTGAAGGGGCTTTACGAAACTGCCTATTCTCGCATCAAGAATGGTCCCTGAAACCCCTGCTTACCGACGCGGCAACCGACGCCGAGCTGCTAGCCGAAATTCGTCGATGCGTGACAGCCAAACAAGCGGGCCACTTAATCACTAACCCCGCTTTTCGGCAACCCGATCGACCGATGTATAAGATCGGCGGCTGAGCAAACCAGCACTTTCTTAACGTTCTCGGCACGGTTAAACCTTCGCAGGATGCACCCACGGGTCGCGATAAGGCCGCAGCAATAAGGCATTGGCCTGCTCATCATCCACCGCTCGATGCTGCTCCGCATCCCACTGAATTGTCCGGCCCAAGGTCAGGGCATTGTTAGCCAAAATACAGCTGGCTGACGAAATATGCCCTTCCTCGATGTCGGCCACCGGACGTTGGCGAGAATCAATGCAATCGAGAAAGTTTCGCATATGGCCTCGAATGGCCGAAGCAACCGGCAACTCAAGATTCCACTTCTTCTGGTCATCCAAATCACGCGGATACTTGTCGGCTTCGATTACCGCCTTGCCACTTAACCGCTGGCCTTTACCGCGGGGTGTAAACTCGTATTTTTGGACACTCATTTTTAACGTCCCCTGGCTGCCATAAATGGTTGCCCCCCAGGGAAATTCAGGATCGGGCGGATCTCCCCAACTACGATGCGTCCAACACACGTTCAAATCATCAAACTCAAACGTAGCCGTCTGCGTATCGGTCGTGTTCGCTTTGGCTTGCTGCTGGACTAGAATCCCGCCACTGCTGCTGATGCGTTTCGGCCATGACAAACCTAACGACCAGCGAACCAAGTCGAGCATGTGGACGCACATATCACCGACAATGCCGTTGCTATACTCCATGAAAGCACGCCAACCTCGGGGATGAACCAATTCGTTATATGGTCGCCACGGGGCTGGACCGGTCCAAAAATCGTAATCAAGCGTTTCAGGAGCTTTGCTATCGGGCGGATTTTGCTGTGACCGCATGTGGTAATAACAATAAACCTCCGCATGCGCGATGTCTCCCAGCAACCCCGCCTCAATCACTCGCTCCTTGGCTTCGATCAAGTGGGGTGTGCTTCGCCGCTGCGTGCCGACCTGCACAACTCGTTGGTGTCGCCTGGCCGCGTCAACCATGGCCTTGCTTTCCAAAACGTCCATCGCGGTCGGCTTTTGCACCCAAACATCGGCCCCGGCTTCAACCGCCGCAATCATTGGCAACGCGTGCCAATGATCTGGGGTATCAACCATCACAATATCCAGATCCTGCTCAGCCAGCAGTTGTCGATAATCGCCGTAAGTCCTTGGTCGCGCACCCGACTCCTGACGCGAGGCAAACAAATCAGCCGCCTCCGCCAGCATTCGCGAATCGACGTCACAGAGCGAAACGACTTCACACGGGGCAACATTCAATAGCTGCAATAAATCACATTTGCCATACCAACCCGGGCCAATCAGCCCCACCCTTCGCTTGGCTTCGCTGGCCGTGGCGTACGCTTTGGGAGCAATGGCAGCAAGGCTAGCTGCGGCAGCCCCCACTTGCAAAAAATTACGTCGTTTCATGGAGACCCTCTTGGTGTGTGAAGTTTCAGCACTCAAACATTACGGTATCGGCACGTCATAACACAGACTAGCTAGACCACAAGCTGGCTAGACCGTGCACTGGCGTACTGCGCCACGAAGCCCCGCCAACGGATCGCGGACCGGGATAAATTCATGAGCAAAATAGCCATCGAAACCAGTCTCGGCGATCGCCCGCGCAATCGGTGGATAGAGCAATTCCTGCTGATCATCTAACTCATGCCGCCCCGGATTACCAGCCGTATGATAGTGACCGAAGTATTGATGATCCCGCTGAATCGTGCGAATGATATCCCCCTCCATAATTTGCATGTGGTAAATATCGTACAGTAATTTAAAGTTATCACTTCCCACGCGCTTACATAATTCAACTCCCCACGTCGAGTTGTCACACATGTAATCTGGGTGATCCACTTTGCTGTTCAATAATTCCATATTCAAAATCACGTTATGCTTCTCAGCGACGGGCACGATCTGCTTGAGCGCATCCACACAGTTTTTCATTCCCTGTTCACGATCAATGCCTCGGGCGTTTCCTGAGAAGGTGATCACATTTCTCCAGCCCTCGGCCGCGGTCGCTTCAATCGCTTTATTCAGGCTTTCCAATGCCATGTCGTGGTACTTGGGATCGCAGAGTCCATTGGTCAATGGATGCGACGTGACCATCGTGCAAACCAGCCCCTGTTCTTTGACGGCGGCAAAGTCATCAGGCCCCAACAAATCGATTCCAACCATCCCCAGGTTGGCAACCGCGGCCGCCAAGTCGGCGACTGACATATCGTTAAAGCACCAGCGGCACACCGATTGATTCAAACGCCCATCGCCAGCATCCACGGCGGCTGCATCCTGCTCAGCGGGTGTTGCCACGCTGATTTCCTTTGGCGGCTGGGCGGCCGCCCGACCAGCAGAAGAGAGGGCTGCCGCACTTCCCGCCACGGTCGCCATGATGGCGTTACGCCGGGAAAGCCCGTTGGGGGGCATCTTTGCATCGTCACCGTCAGGAATTTGCTGAGTCATCCGCTTGCCTCAATGAGTCTGGGGGAATGAAAAGTTTCAAGGGACTAGAAAATCGCTCGTCGATTCTCGCGAGCCCACAATCATAATCGATCCAGCTACCCCCTCCCAACTGATCCGAACGGCAAATCCTCTAAGTTCCCATCGCGACCGGCATCATCACCTCCGCAGCGGGCAACAGCGTCACGTTCTGGCAACGCTCCAAGTAGAACTGGCGGGGCTCTTCACGGCACAGACAGAGGGCCAGAAATCTCCGTCGCCCCAGCATGCGTATCGGACTAACCACGCGGCGACTGGAAACCCCCTTAGAGTCGACGTATTCGAGCGAAATCACCCAAGTTTCCGGTTGTTCCATCGCGCGTCGCAATAACGAATGCATTCCCTGGACTCCCACTGGCAACCAATAAAAATTGCAATTTGAGGCGAACCAATCACCTCACTTGGCCAATCATCGCAAGGGCGTGTGACACCTTTGGTCACTAACGGCAAAGAAAAAGATTCTTTTTCGAGAATGGCGGGAAATAGTGTCGCAAAACACGCTCATTCTCCATGTCTTTGTTGCACAGAGAATGTCACGAGCGAGTTCGCTCTCAGCAAACCCTCGACGATTCGGACCAACAAAGATGCAAATGTTCACATCTCAATCTCTAGAGCCGACCAGCCTGCGGATGCCTCATATTCTACTTCCCTGCCTGCTCTGCCTAGCAGCCCTGATCACCAACTCGACATCTGCATCCACTCCCGAAAAAGATCCAATTGAAGCGGAAATCACACGCCTTGCCACGAAACTCAGCAGCTACCTTTCCGATAACTTTGATGCGGCGCTCGCCGGTGTTGAAATCAAATCCCCCCAAGGCTCCAGCCTAGCTGCCAAGGGGCTGACCGCTGCCCTCCGTCAACAACTTAGCCAGCACGGCGTGAAACCAACCGGCGGCTCTAAAGCAATCGCTGGGGAGGTAAAATTCGCCCGCACACCCACCGGCCGCTGCCTGATGGTGATCACGCTGGAAATAATGCACCGAGATAAGTCCACCTTGATTAACCTGCGGGGACGCCGCATCGAACTCGCTGACTTCGATAGCGTCAACAGCTTTGCTGAACAACAACTTCGAAAAAATCAACTCAACAACACTCCATCGGCTATAGCACAACGATGAGTGCGTGAATGATTCCCACGATCCAAAATCCTAAAATCGTCAAGATTAAGTTGAGCCAGAACTGACCACTGATCCCCGAGTGCACCGCGACCGCAGCCGGTGGCAACAAAATCGCTAAAACGATCTTCAAAACACGATTTTCACTGGGCATCTTTCTACCACCGGTGCGGAGTCGAGTGATTCTTGTCGCTTGCTGCCCAACAGCTTGGCCCGCTGATTCGTCAAGCAGCGGTGCCAACGCTGGCAGCTTGTTGCAAGCGCATGCAATTTCAGAGCGCATGCAATCGCAGTGCCAACGAAGCCCTCCGCCACTGCAACCTTGGCATGACCTTTGCACCTTAAGCCACGAATCACTCACCGTGGCAATAGACCACTGGAGCTCCTGCCAGTCAGTGATCACGCAAAGGGAAATTACATGCTCATACCCATTCTAGGTTGGCTGCTGTTTGGCCTCATCATTGGCGCCCTCGCGCGGCTCATTATGCCTGGCGAACAACCGATCGGTGTGCTCGGCACGATGCTGCTCGGGATCGCTGGCTCATTTGTCGGCGGTTTTGCGGCATTCTTGATTTTTGGTGGCGAACCACTCCAAGCGAGCGGCTGGATCGGCTCCCTGCTGGGTGCCGTAATTCTAATAGCCCTCAGTGGTTACGCGGGTCGCCGGACGTCTCATCACGCCCGCTAACCCAGCTGTGACGTGCTGCACTTTTAAAACCCCGTTTTTCTCCTGCCCCAAGCGAGCAATCTGTATGGAAGATTCCACTCCTGAAATCGAACGGATTCTAGATGAAATCACCACGATCTGTCGCGACGCGCTGCTGGCAAACTCGGAATTCGACCAAACACGCATCGAGCAATTGACAAAGGGGCTTGTCATCAATGGGTGGAAACGCCACCAAGCCTATTCCGCACCATTAGTCGTACAAGTTAAGCAGCGCGTTACCGACTCGCTGGAAAACCAATCCCTACACCACAAAGCACAGCTCGAATCCTTTGCGAAAGAGGTACAAAACGCGTATGACAGCGCCTCCAAATACGAAACAACGATGCCAGAAAACGAGCGCCCGGTAAACGAACGCAAAGAGCTCTCAGCACGCCCGCCCAACACGAATCCTTGAGTACAGTCCCTCAAGTCCAAGTGCTTTGCAGATCGACACATCTCGCTACCACTCCGCCTCACCCGTGGAGCCAAAAGCCTGCCAAGCAATCAGGGCCAGCATTAGCACGGCGAACACAGCCGCCACGCAGACCCTCAACCAGTTGCTGCGTTTGCGGAGCAACAACAAGTCAACCAAACCAATCCATGATGGCAGGAACAAGACGATCGCATACAGCCACCAGGGATAATCCGTATATGAATAAAATCGCCACGAAGCTGTGGTGGCGGCGGCCATTAACATTGCCGGGTAAAGCAACGCCAGAGTGGCCCATTGCCCGCCCACCATTGCAATTACGGCGGCAACGGAGGTGACGGTGATCGCCGCCAGTTGCCATTCCGCCAAGCTGGCAAATTCGCTGCCCGCCAACATCGCAGCACCGCCCTGCCCGGCGATAGCCACCAACAAGACCCAGCGAACAGCACCGCGCCGAGCCAGCCAATCTAAACTCCACAGATTGCAGCAAGCGCTTAAGACAACAGCCAACACCCAAAACCGATGCAACTCAACCGTGTCCTCCCACCCACTGCCGGTCGGAATTACCACGTAAGCCGTCGCCACGGCACCCAGCAATCCCAGCAGGCATCGCCAGCGTTCCATAACGGGGCCATCACCGAGCACAATCGCCAATGCTAAGCCCGCCAGCGAAATCGGCCAAAAAACCCGCTGCCAAACATCTTCGGGCCAAATCGACCACGTCTGCCGACCATACAATGCGAGCCCAAGTGCCACGCTGAAACCAACAACGAACAAGCTCGCCTGTGCCGCCAACAAAGCTGACGAAGGACAAACCGACGAAGGCCGCTCAGAGCTTACTGAATTCGCATCCGACTGCAGAATTCGCCCAATCGCCAACGAGAGCAGCCAAGCCACTAACGTGACGACTCCTGGAACAGCCACACCCCAAATCATAACCTGCTGATCCATTTATCTCGACCTTCGTGACTCATCGCCATCCAAAACAAGCATCTCGCCCTCGCAAACGTTTAAGTGCTTTTAAGACAACTCTTACAAGTGAGAGGGCAAAGACATGCTGCGACAACAACCCACTATTCAGCTCGGCACTTTGACAATGCAGCGGGGCAATTAACGACTGAACAAGAAGCTCACTTTGATGACCACCTCGTCGTTAATCTTTCCCTTACCGTAATCCATCCCCCACTTAGTGCGATCGATTTTAAAGTCGCTGACCAGCTTAACTTCGCTGTCGCTGACTTCAACCGTTGCCGGAATCTCGACCTTAACTTCCTTGTCGAGCATCTTCATGACACCCAATATCTTCAACTGGCCCTCTTCGCCTCCCGGGACAATCTGTGTCGATTTAAAATTGATTTTGGGATACTTGCGGACATCAAAGAAATCGGGATTCTTCAGGTGACTCGTTAATTTCTCGGCGTCCGACCATAAGCTAGCAGTGGCTATTTCAATCTCTAAAGATCCCTTGGTAGGATCTTCGAAATCAGCCATCGCCTTCGCGGCAAATTCCTTGAATCCGCCCGCATGCTTTCCATCGGGCTTAGCTCCCACAAACTCAATCTTCGACTTTTTAGCATCGAGCGTTAAGCTCTCTGCCGCATTGGAAACGCCAACCGCTGTCACCAAACTTAGCATCACTACCGTTGCACGCATTAACATGAGAATTTTTCCAGAGAAGTGAAGAAAATAGCACAGCCAGTTCGAACGACGGCTGGCAATGTGAGAGTTCACGGTCAGTATAACCGATAAACTAACCCGGAAAGACGCCCCCCCGGGAATAAGACCGAATGCGGGCCGGGGGCATTGCTTGGCCCAATTTCTAACCGCGAATCAGGCCGCGCTGCTGGGCAAAAGAAAGCCTCTAAAGATCAGGCCGGCGCGATTCCACTACTGGACTCTGGCTCCGCGGGACGCGAGCAAGGAAGATACGCCACTGGGCAGAGCGAACGCATCGGTCCTTACTCGCAATCCCTCGGAAACTCGAAAGGCGCGATCCGAGGCGCTTCGGGGCAGGTCCACGCAGCGATCGCTCCCTTCGGAGGTTCTTATCGGCTTTCCACATGCGCAACAGCGAACAAAAATCTTGAATTTGGTAATTCGCTCATCCTGAAAATGATCAAAAGACCACCTCCTCGCACAGCGCCAAAACAGCGTCGCACACAACGTACCAAGCCAGTGCAAACGCAAAATTTAGGGGGTGAATTCGCGAACAAAGTGTTCTTACTTTATAGTGAGGCGCTACTTAAGCCGTTAACTTCCCTTCGCTAAGCGAAAATCCCGCCCGTTAACAGGACAATGATGATGCCATTTCTCACGCAACACTCCCGCCGCCAGGTGCTCCACACACTCGCCGCAGCTTCGGCCGGAGCACTCACCGGCGGATTTTACCTCAACCCCAATACTGCTTCTGCGTCCACTGGCCCCAATGATCGCATCAACCTTGGCGTAATCGGTATTGGCCCTCGCTGCACCTATGATTTGAAAGCCATGCTACAACTTGGCGATATTCGCTGCATCGCAATCGCAGAAGTGCAGGAGAATCGACGTCAAGCCGGCAAGAAACTCGTTGACACACACTACGGCAACGCGGACTGCGATCTCCATCGCGATTTCCGCGAACTGCTCAGTCGTGATGACATTGATACCGTTTTGATTGCAACCGGAGATCGCTGGCATGCAGCCGCCTCAATCCTGGCCGCTGAAGCTAGCAAAGATGTTTATAGTGAAAAACCTTGCGGAATCACGATCGCCGATTGCCAGCGATTAGCTGACACGATGCAACGGACCGCACGTGTGTTCCAAGCTGGCACGCAACGTCGCAGCGTTCCCAATTTCCAAGCGGCGGTCGACCTGGCCCATCAAGGTAAACTTGGCAAGCTTCACACCTTACATGCTTCCGTATACCAACCGGTCCTCGACAACTCGTGGCTTCCCAGTCAGACCACACCACCGATCGACGTGGTAGACTGGAACCTTTGGTTGGGCCCCGCACCTTGGCGGCCTTACAACGAACAGTATGTCAATGGCGGCTGGCGCGGTCAGTGGGACTTTGACTCCGGGGCTCGACTGCTGGACTGGGGCGCCCACACCGTTGACCTTTGCCAATGGGCTAACCAAGCGGATGATACTCTACCAATCGAATATGAGCCGACTGGGAATAGCATCATCTGCCGCTACGCCAATGGCGTCAAATTAATCATTGATTTCCTGCCTGATCCATTTGGTGACCGGTCCCCACATTACATTACTCGCCTGGGCACCTGCCCGGTGCGTTTTATCGGTGACGCGGGCTGGGTGGAAACGGGCGACAGCGGTGAAATTGTCACCTCTTCCTCCACTCTCGACGCTCAGCTTCCAGAATCAAGCAAACGCGTACGCGGACTCGACGTCACGGCCCACTCTCGCAACTTTTTCGATTGCGTCCGCTCACGTGAAGCGACGAACGCGAATCCGCAAGTAATGCGTCACTCCCATATCGCCTGCCATGCAGCGGCGATCGCCTGGATTTTGCAACGCAAGCTCAGCATTGATCCGGCAACCGAGACCTTTATCGATGATGACCCAGCAAATTTGCTCTGCTCACGGGCGTCCCGCGATTGGACTGTTTGAACCACTGAAAATCATTGTCCCATCGAATCAACGGCATGATCTCAGACTGGATGACATTCTCACTGGATGCCGCCACGTTCCGACCTTATTTTGGTTGCACGATGATCATCACCAGAGATCCATCGATATCGGCCAATTGTCTCTTTTCTTTAATATGTTTGACTTTGTTCTCGACGAGGAAGGCAAATGAGGGACAAAGTCAACAATCACTCGCGGGTCAAGGACGATTCAATACCCTCGCGAAAAGAGGTCGTAGTTGAGCGGAACTGGGAAAGGCTAAAAATCACATGTGCCGCGGTACGGGGGAGGCTGAGGAAACGTGGAAGTCATCACCCTGAAAAGTAGCGAATGAGATCAAAATGGCTACGGCAATGATCGTGATGATCGCAATAAGCATAAATCCTGTCCTCGACCGCTGAGTGATGGCGAATCATTTGAGTGATGGCGAATCATTT
>CAZHTX010000022.1:5819-25060 GCA_964535475.1 uncultured Pirellulaceae bacterium | reverse complement strand
ATCTACACGGCTCTGAACACTCTTTCCCTACACGACGCTCTTCCGATCTCAAAGGTCAACGCTGACCGCTCCGCGTCGCACGCAGAGATGGTCACGATGAACTTTGGCAGCTGGGTCGGCGGGCACTGCCGGATGATTACGCGACCGCGCACACATTCCTAATTTGGACCACATGGGGGACCGCGTTTATGACGAAGTGTAAGCTCGAGTATATTTGGTTGGACGGCTATCAACCGACGCAAAGCCTGCGTAGCAAGACAAAGGTTGTGGCCGATTTCAGCGGCAAGGTTGAAGACGCGCCGATGTGGTCGTTTGACGGCTCGAGCACTCAGCAAGCACCTGGCGGCGCCAGCGATTGCTTGCTGAAGCCAGTCGCTTGCTACCCCGATCCAGGCCGCCTGGGTGAAGGCTTTTTGGTGATGTGCGAAGTGCTCAACTCCGATGGCACACCCCACCGCACCAACGGCCGCGCCACCATCCACGATGAAGATGATGATTTCTGGTTCGGCTTTGAGCAGGAATACACGATTTGGGATCCAGAAACCAATCGTCCCATCGGCTTCCCCGCCGAAGGTTACCCGGCTCCCCAAGGCCCTTATTACTGCTCGGTCGGTACTGGCAAAGCGGTCGGTCGTGAGATCGTCGAAGAGCACTTGGAATTGTGCCTGCAAGCTGGCATCAACGTCGAAGGCATCAACGCCGAAGTGATGATGGGTCAGTGGGAATTCCAAGTCTTCAGCAAAGGGGCCAAGCCCGCTGGTGACGAAGTTTGGATCGCCCGCTATTTGCTGGAACGCGTTGCCGAACAGCACGGAATGTCGATCAACTGGCACTGCAAGCCAATCGCCGGCGACTGGAACGGCAGCGGGATGCACGCCAACTTCAGCAACACGCTGCTCCGCACCTGCGGCAGTAAAGAGGCTTACGAAGTAGTTTGCCAAGCCTTTGAGCCGCGAATCAAGGAGCACATCGACGTCTACGGTGCCGACAACGCCCAGCGTCTGACCGGCCTGCACGAAACTCAGTCGATCGACAAATTCAGCTACGGCGTGTCCGACCGCGGCGCCTCGATTCGAATCCCGATCGCCACCGTGGAAAACGGCTGGAAGGGCTGGCTCGAAGATCGTCGCCCAGCATCCAACGCCGATCCCTACATGGTCGCCTCGGCGATCATTGCCACGGTAAAATCGGCTAACGTCACCGTAGGTGCCTAATTTGCCCGGTTGACCGGCAAAAGCCCGGTCGACCCATAAAAGATTGACGATTTTTCGCCGCCCGGCAGCCATCACTGGTTGCCGGGCTTTTTTCTTGGTTACATTAGTCTGTGGTGGATTTCCCCTGCCAAAACGCAATCGTCTGTTCCGCAATCCTCGGAGGTTTCCGCATGTCGCTCAGTTCCGGCGGCTACCCAGAGATCATTCTGTCGGCAACCGATCCGGATCTGCCTAAACAGCCCCCCTCAGGATTGGCCCGTTACAAAAATTTTCGCCCCATGGCTCGCGGTGGCAATGCCCAACTGCGGTCGTGTTACGATCCCATTATTGGCCGCACAATCGCCGTCAAATCGTTGCTGCCGACAGCCATTTTCGATCGCACCGAGCGGCGGCGTTTCCTCCGCGAAGCACGCGTCACGGCCCAGTTGCAACATCCCAACACCGTTCCCGTTTACGAGATCGGGGACGACCCCCAAGAGGGACTCTTCTTTACCATGAAGCGGATTTCGGGGGAAAATTTCTTCGAAGTCCTCAAGCGCCTGGCTGGCCATGATCTTGATGCCCAGCGTGAATACCCGGTCTCCCGCCGCGTCGATATTGTCATTCAAGCCGCTCAAGCACTCAGCTATGCGCACGCCCGCGGGGTGATCCACCGCGATGTCAAACCAGAAAACATTTGGGTAGGCAATTTTGGCGAAGTAATACTGCTCGACTGGGGGGTCGCAAAAGTATGGGGGCATACCGACCACGACGAGCCAATCCGTCAAAGCACGCTGCGCAGCCCGCTGGAAGAGGGGACCCAGTTACGAACGCTGACGATTAGCGGCCAACGACCGGGCACTCCCCTGTACATGTCACCCGAACAGGTATCCGGTAAACGCAGCCTTGACGAACGTACCGATATCTTCAGCCTGGGCGTGGTACTCTACGAAATGTTGGCGATTCGCGAACCATTTCGGGGCGGTTCGGTCGATGAAACCTTTGACAACATTTTGCACAAGGACCCGGTCCTGCCGAGCCAGCGAAGTCCAGATCGTCACATCCCGCCCGAATTGGAGCGGATCACCATGCGGGCGCTCAAAAAGAACCCAGCTGAACGGCAGCAATCAATACGCGAGTTAATCCACGAACTGCAGCTCGCCATGACCGACGAGCGAACACCATAGCTACCCAACCATAGCCGGGAACGACAAATTGCATGTGTGGGATTACCGGAGCCGTATGGAGCAGCCCGCAGCGAGCGATCAGCCCGGCCAAGCTAGCCGAGATGACCGACGCGATTCGCCATCGTGGTCCGGATGAAGCAGGCAGTCATCTCGAAACAATGCACCGCGACGCCGGTGGCGATGTTCCGGGGGTCGCGCTGGGGTTTCGTCGCCTCAGCATTATCGACTTGGCCACGGCCCACCAACCGCTGTCCAACGAGAGCGGCAAAATTTGGTTGGTCTTCAACGGCGAGATTTATAATTTTCGCGATCTGCGGCGGCGGCTCGAAGGCAGCGGCCATCGTTTTAAAACGGCAGGCGACGGCGAAACCATTCTGCACCTCTACGAAGATCTGGGGACCGATTGTTTTGCGCATCTCAATGGGATGTTTTCGATCGCCATTTGGGATGCAGAGAAACATCGGCTGGTGCTCGCTCGCGATCGCTTGGGACAAAAACCTTTGTTCTATGCGCACCAAGCAGGTCGGCTGAGTTTTGCCAGCGAACTGAAAGCGCTCGCTTGCCTTACCGATCTGCCCCGCGAAGTTGACCCGGTTGCTATTGATGAGTTTCTGACTTACCAGTACGTGCCTCACCCGGCCACCATTTATCGTCAAGTCCGCAAGCTGCCTCCGGGACACTTTGCCGTCTACCAGGGGGACCATCCGCCGCGGATCGAAAGTTACTGGGATATTCAGTACGACGTGGAAGCGGCCAACTTGTCTCGCGGCGAGGCAGTTACGGAGCTGCGAAGTTTGCTGGCGGACTCGGTTCAATTGCGGTTGCAAGCCGATGTACCGCTGGGCACATTCCTCTCGGGCGGCGTTGATTCATCATTGATCACGGCGCTGGCCCAGTCGTTTCGCGAGGAACCGATTCGCACTTTCAGCATTGGTTTTTCGGTAGCCGATTTTGACGAAACGCATTATGCGGCGATGGTCGCCCAGCATTTGGGCACTTCTCATCAGCGGTTTGAAGTGAATCCCGACGCGGTGGCCATTATTGATCGCCTCGCTTGGCACTTTGACGAACCATTCGGCGACAGCAGCGCCGTGCCGACTTGGTATCTCTGCGAGCTGACGCGACAGGAAGTAAAAGTAGCGCTCTCGGGTGACGGTGGCGATGAGCTGTTCGCTGGCTACGATCGTTACCGCGCGCTGTGGCTATCGCGACAACTCGATCGTTTCCTCCCCCGGCAATGGCTGGGCAATCCCGGCTGGCTCGACCGTTGGCCCGACTCCAACCGCCAGCGTTCGCTGGTGCGGCGGGGCAAACGTTTTTTAGAAGCATTTGGTCAACCGCCGCCGCGACGTTTTATGAATTGGCTGCAGATCTTTCCGGAACGTCTGCGAGCCGAGCTGTACACCGACGGGATGTTGGAAAAGCTGGCCGCCGAGGGGAGCGACCCGTTCGAGTTCTTTCATGCGGCTTGGCGGAAAGTTGGCCAGCGTGACGTGGTTGCCAAAGCCTCCTTGGCCGATTTACAAACGTACTTGCCGGGCGACTTGATGACCAAAGTCGACATCGCCTCGATGGCGCACGGATTGGAAGTTCGCCAACCGATGCTCGACTATCGGTTGGTGGAATTTGCCGCCCGGCTGCCGACGCGGCTAAAGTTTCGTGGCCGGCGAGGTAAGTTACTGTTGGAAGATGCTTTTCGCGATCGCTTGCCAAAACCAATTTGGCGACGTCGCAAGATGGGTTTTGGCGTACCGATCGCGGATTGGTTTCGGGGACCGCTGAAGGAGATGACAACTGAGTTGCTCTTGTCTCCGGACGCCAAACTGAGCCAATATCTCGATCCGCAAGGAGTTGCCCGGCTGCTGGATGATCACGTCAGCGGCCGCGTGAATCACTGCTATCGATTGTGGAATTTACTAGTGTTAGAAAAGTGGCTTCGCCGCTGGACTTAACGGAATAGGTGCAAGCATGCGCGATACAATGGCCGTCATCTTAGCAGGCGGGCGAGGCTCACGATTAGAACCCCTGACGCGAGATCGCGCCAAACCGGCCGTTCCGATTGGTGGGCTCTATCGGATCATTGATTTTGTACTCAGCAACTGCTTGAACAGCGGCTTGCGGCGGTTGCTGGTATTGACCCAGTACAAGGCGCAAAGTCTCGATCGGCACATCAACACGGGCTGGCGAGGCTACTTTTGTCGCGAGCTGGGTGAATTCATTGACGTGGTACCGCCGCAGCAGCGAATTGATGATTCTTGGTATCAAGGGACCGCCGACGCTGTCTATCAAAACATTTATGCGATCGAGCGTGAGCGACCGACTTACGTGGTGATCCTAGCCGGGGATCATATCTATAAGATGAACTATGAGTCGATGGTTGATTTTCATCGACAGCAACAAGCTGACATCACCGTGGGCGCGTTGCGTGTCCCGCGAGCGGCAGCGACGGAGTTTGGCGTGATGCAAATCGATCATGACCAGCGCATCCGCGGTTTTCAAGAAAAGCCCGCCAATCCGCAACCGACGCCCGACGATCCTGATTCCAGTTTGGCTTCGATGGGGATCTATGTCTTCACAGCTAACTTTCTGTTCGAGCAGCTTTGCCAAGACGCCACCTTGCCCGGCAGCCGCCACGACTTTGGCACCAATATCATCCCCGGCTCGATTGAAAAACATCGCGTGTTCGCTTTTCCCTTTCGCGACGAAAATCGCAAACGGGATGCTTACTGGCGTGACGTCGGCACGCTGGACGCCTACTTCGAAGCCAACATGGATTTGGTCGACGTCGATCCCGAGCTCAATCTGTACGACGAACACTGGCCAATCCGCAGCTATCAACCCAACCTGCCCCCGCCGAAATTCGTCTTTGGCAGCAACGGCAGTGGGGACCGTCGCGGCGAATCGCTCGACTCGATCGTCTGCCAGGGCACGATCCTCAGCGGCGGCCAAGTCCGCCGCAGCGTGCTGGGGCCCGACGTGCGGATCAACAGCTACGCGGATGTCGAAGACAGCATCCTCTTTGAAGGAGTGCGCGTCGGTCGCCACGCCCGCATCCGCCGCGCCATCATCGACAAAGGTGTCGACATCCCCAGCGGTGCGCAAATCGGGTATGATCCAGAACTTGATCGTGCCCGCGGGTTGACGATTAGCCCGGGTGGAGTGGTGGTGATCGCCCGGGGCGAACGGATTGAACCGAACTGAAAAGCAATAAATTAACGCCGCTGGAGTGCGATCATTGGACACTTTTGGGGAGGGTACCAACCTATTTTTCGTGGGGCTGGGCTGCGGCCTGTTGGTGCTCCTGATCGGTGCCGGTATCGGGTATTGGGCCGGCCGTGGCAACTCGGCCCAACGCGGCGGCAGCGGCTTAGAGCAACGCCGGATTCTCAATCTGCTGCAGGAACTCGGTGCCTGGACGCACGAATATCGCGGCGGAGTCAACCGGTACCAGCAAGAGTTGTCGGCGATCAGCAGCCAAGCGGCCCAGATTGGCGATCAACCCGACACCGCTCAAGTCCTGCCGCTGGTCGAGCAAATCATGCAGACCAATCAGCAATTGCAAAGTCGCCTGGACGCGGCCGAAAAACAGTTGGCCGATCAAACCGAACGCATCGAAAGCTACTTGTCCGAGGCCCGCACCGATAGTTTGACCGGGCTGGCCAACCGTCGCGCTTTCGACAAAAAACTAGATGAACTATTCGGCAGCTTTCTGCGGGGCGGGCCCACCTTCGTGTTGGCACTCGTCGATATCGACCACTTCAAAAATTTCAACGACACGTACGGTCATCAAACTGGCGACCACGTGCTGCGGCATGTTGCTCAAAAAATGCAGCGAGAAATTCCCGGCGCGCTGCAAGTGGCTCGCTTTGGCGGCGAAGAATTTGCCGTGTTGCTGGAGTCACCGCTAAAGGTTGCCGCTGGTAAAATGGAGAAATTCCGCCGCGCCTGCGGCGACGAAACCATCGAATCTGACGGCCGCCAACTGACCGTCACCGTCAGCGTGGGACTGAGTGAAACTCGCCAAGATCAAATCATCGGCCCTTTGGTTCGCCGCGCCGACGAGGCGCTTTACGCGGCAAAAGGTATCGGACGCAATCGAACCTATTATCATGATGGTTCAGCCCCCAGTTTATTCGGTGCCCCCGACGTAGTGGGCACTGCCAAGACCTAGCACAAGTTGCCACCCCGTAGATGCCAGCACCCGTTAGCGAGAAATAGAATTCGATGGGCGATCCAAATCAAGACGACAAACCATACCGTTACTCGCCTGAATCGAGTGACACTGATGCCGCGAACGTAGAGTTTGATCGTCCGCCAACGCACTTGGTAACTCCGGAAGAACTCGAGTCCGGGCAACCAGCCGGGCTGTGGGTGTTATTTATCACGGAGATGTGGGAGCGATTCAGCTACTATGGGATGCGGGCGTTGCTGGTTTTGTACCTGATCACGTCGACCAATTTAATGGTGGAAACTGACGATGGGACCACCGTGGCAAACACCAACCCGGGTTTTGGCTGGCCTGAGGCCGACGCGGCAATCTTATATGCGTTTTACACTTGGGCGGTTTACCTGACGCCGATTTTCGGCGGCTGGATCGCCGATAAGATCTTGGGCACCCACCGCTCGATGTTGCTCGGTGGCTGGATTATCGCCGCCGGCCACATCGTGCTGGCAGGCACTGAATTTTTTGGGGTCACGCCGGGTGAAGTCGTCAGTTTGCAGACCAGTCCAGGCGCGCTGATCACCTTTGTCAGCGGCCTCGCCCTGATCGTCATCGGCACTGGCTTTTTCAAGCCATGCGTGAGCGTGATGGTGGGTCAGCTCTATGAAAAGAATGATCCACGTCGCGACTCGGGGTTCACGATTTTTTATATGGGAATCAATTTGGGAGCTTTCTTGGCCCCCTTGGTTGCTGGCACGCTGGGCGAAAAAGTCGGCTGGCACTGGGGCTTTGGCTCAGCCGCGGTGGGCATGATCTTGGGTTTGATCTGCTATCAGTTCTTGCGCCCGCGTTACATGCCGACGATCGGCCTTTCGCCTCGGCAGGCCACGGCTGCTCGCGAGCTGGCCGATTCCCCCCAAGCACGTGAAATGGAAGCCGAGCTAGAACGGCCGCTCAATTCGGTCGACTTCCAGCGGATCATTGTGATCTTAATTTTGGCCTTTGTCGGCAACATTCTATTCTGGGCTGCCTTCGAGCAAGCGGGCAGTTCGATGAACGTATTCGCCAAACAAAATACCGACCGGCAAGTGCTCGGTTATGAGTTTCCCACCACCTGGTATCAGTCCGTCAACGCCCTCACGATTGTGCTTTGCGCCCCCCTATTTTCCATCCTGTGGATTTGGCTTGAAAAACGAAACGCCAATCCCTCCTCGCCGATGAAATTCGCCATCGGCTTGTGGTTGCTGGGCTTGTCCTTTGGAGCAATGGTGCTGGCCGCGATGGAAGCCCGCGGCGGCGAACTGGCGGCGCCCTACTGGCTGCTGATCACTTACATCGTCTACACATGGGGAGAGCTTTGCCTCTCGCCTGTCGGACTCAGCGTAGTAACAAGATTGGCCCCCGTTAAGCTGCAATCGTTAATGATGGGCGTTTGGTTCTTCTCAATTTCCCTGGCGAACCTATTGGGGGGATTGATGGCCGCATTTTCCACCAAATTCAAACCGGGCCCGGAAGGCCAGCCACCGGAGGCAACGTTTATTATCGAAGGTTTGCCCGGGTTTTATCTGATGATGGTGGTCTTTCCGATCGCGGCCGGGCTCCTGCTCTTTGTCTTTACCCCGCTGATCAAGAAAATGATGCATGGGGTGAAATAAAGCCGCGGGGCACCCCTGCAAACGCGGCAATTCCAATTTTAGCTGGTCACAAGGGACCAGCTAGTTGATAAAATCAGCGTCAGGGTGCTTCAGTAATCATCGTGTTTGCAAAGGCTAGCTTACCGTGGAAGAACCATTGTCGTTGCCGGACGACGATCAACCCGCAAGGGGTTTCTTTCGTGGTGCCTCCAGTTGGCTCACCTCGGCCGTTCTGCATTTGCTGCTGCTGTTAATCACGGCACTCATCACGCTGCCCACCGGCACTCAAATTGCCTCCTCCCTAGTCATTTCGCTGGGGCCCGAGGCCGACGCCTCCGAGGCTCTCTTTACGCTCGATCAAGATCCGATCACGGTCGAGTCGACCGGAGAGCAGCCGCAATTAGTCGAAGTCGAAGCGCCCCTCGAGACGCTGCTCAACACGTCTCCCGCGGAACTGAATGACCCCACGACCGACAGACTGCCGCTGGTCATACCACAACCGGCCGACCTCGGCGGCGACTTGGCAAAAGTCGGCGACGCGATGTTCTTTGGCACCAGCGCCAGCGGTCGGGACTTCGTTTTCATCCTCGATATATCGGGCAGCATGATGGCTCGCAAAGGCGAGCGATTTAACCGCGCCCGAGACGAATTGGTAGAAAGCGTTTCCCGCTTGCGTCCCGACCAACGTTTTTACGTTTTCCTCTTCAATTGGACTACGATACCCATGTTCGGGCTAGCCGACCCGGGTGAACTTATCCCGGCCAGCGGGGAAAATATTGCCCAATTAAGGGCTTGGCTCTATTCGATTGAGCCGACATCGGGAACCGATCCCCGCTTTGCCTTGGTGGGCGCCTTGAAACTTCAACCAAACGCGATTTTCTTGCTCTCCGACGGTCGTTTCAACACCTCCAGTGAGTCCAGTCGTTTTTTTGGGGGCGACCGCAACTTGACGGTGTTCGAGGTGATTACCAAGGGCCAACTACCATCTGTGCAGATCAACACAATTGCCTTCGAGGATCTCAGCGCTTCGCAAGGCATGTCCAAACTGGCCGAATTGACCGATGGCCAGTTTCGCTTCGTCCCGGCTCCCGGCCAAGCGGGCCTAGCACCGGTCAACGTTGTTGACGAACCCGACTACGAGCCGAAAACGGATGCCGAGCGACTGGCGATGGCCGAAGCGATCATACTACTGCGACGTGCCGAACGATTGAAGAAACGCGGCTCGGACGAACATGCCCGAAATCTGGTCAAAGACATCGACCCGCTGAAACTTCCCAAAGATGTCCGTTCGCGCCTCAGCGCGCTGCGCTAAACACCTGGCAGCTACCACACGCTTCCGCTCCGGGCTCGTCCCGGCGGAGCAAACAACTGGCAGCTACCGCACGCTGGCATTGCCAGTTCGAGCCGCTGAATGTTACTTTTGCCATTTGCTTCAATCGCGCCGACTACGAAGGATAGAGCTTGTGAACGAATCTCATCTTGAAACTCAAACCGGATCTTTTTCGCGGCGTCAAGCGATGGTGGGTGCCGTCGCCGGGGCGATTGCCTGCGGAAGTCAGGCCTTGCTGCCGGCACGCTTAGTCGCGGCCAGCCCTAATTGGAAACCAAGCCGACCCAATCGGATCGCGGTGTCGACCTACTCGTATTGGCGTTATCGCGACGATAGCAAATTGACGATCGAAGAGTGCATTGATCTGGCGGCGGAAGCTGGTTTTGATGGTGTGGAAGTCTTGCATGTTCAAATGCAAGACGATTCCAATGCGGCTCTCCAGCGAATCAAACGGCGCGCGTTCCGATATGGAATCGATTTATGCGGTTTTTCCACCCACCAAACCTTTGTGTCACCCGACGCGGAAGTGCGGCAGAAAAACATCGACCACACGATCCGCCTGATCGAAATGGCCTATGCGATGGGCATTCCCACGATGCGCGTGAATACGGGGCGTTGGGGGACGACCAAAAGTTTTGACGCACTGATGGCAAACAAAGGCATCGAACCGCGCCTGCCGGGCTACAGTGATGAAGAAGGCTTTCAGTGGGTGATTGATTCCCTGGAAAAATGCTTGCCCACGGCGGAACGCTGCGGCGTGGTGCTGGGACTGGAGAATCATTGGGGCCTGGGGCGGACAGCCGCCGGAGTCCTCCGCTGCATTAAGGCGATTGATTCACCCTGGCTGCGTGCCACCCTCGATACCGGCAACTTTTTGGAAAACCAATACGAACAGTACGAGGAACTGGCACCGGAGGCAGTCTTCGTCCAGGCGAAAACTTATTTTGGCGGAGGCACTTGGTACACGCTGGACATCGACTACGATCGCGTCGCCAAAATCCTCAGGGATGTCGACTATCAGGGCTACATTTCACTGGAATTCGAAGGCCAAGAAAGTCACGAAACGGCGATCCCCAACAGTTTGGCACTGCTCCGCCAGGCCTTTGGCGCCGCCGCGGCAGAGTGAGCAACCGGCTGCTTAAGCCTCGCGTCGATGCGGTTTGCTCTTCGGTTCGTCGTCGATCAGCATTCGCACCGAGGGCGATTCCAAGTCGTCAAACTGGCCTTTGCGAATGCAGATCACGCAGGCCACGACGGCTGCCGCGCCCATTAAAATTGCCACTGGCAAAGCTACATACAGCACGCTCATGATGTTCGCTCGGCTGTTGAAAATGTGGGACTTGCGAGGGTCATGGATAAAACCGTCAAGGAACTGATCGGCATCAACACGGCCGCGACCAATGGGTTGATTTGCCCGGCCATCGCTAAGATTACCGCGATCACATTATAAGAGAGCGAAGCGGCAAAGTTGCGACGAATCACCGAGACGGTGCGTTGCGAGGCGTGCATCAGGTCAGCCAGCCCAGCCAATCGACCATCGGCTAAGTAAACAGGAGCCGCTTCGAGACTGGCCTCGGCGCCACCCCGCACCGCCACGCCGACGTCGGCGGCTGCTAAGGCTGCTGCATCGTTGACGCCATCGCCCACCATTAATACCGGCCCGGGCGTTTGCTTGCTGGTTTCAATCTGAGCCAACTTGGCTTCCGGCGTGAGTCCCCCCAACGCCAACTCGGCCGAGATCCCCGCCGCCGCAGCAATTTGAGCCACCGTGCGAGGATGATCGCCGGAAAGCATCCCAACTTCCCAGCCAAGCCGCTGCAAACTCTGCACCAACTCCGCCGCATCATCGCGGAGCGTATCTTCCAACCGCAAAATCGCTGTCAGGCGACCATCCAAGGCGATCAACACGCTGCTGGCACCATCCCCGGTGATGCGCTGTTGGTGCTCCACCGCCCAGGCCTCGACGTCCACACCCTGCTCCCGCATAAATTGGCCGTTACCCACCAACACTTCACGACCTTCGACGACGCCGTAAACCCCGCCCCCGATCGTCTGAGAAACTTCATCCGCCGCGGCGATCACCAAGTCTCGACGAACTGCTTCGCGCTCAATCGCCGCGGCCACCGGGTGACGCATTTGCGCTTCCACGGCGGCAGCCAAACGCACCGCGGTCTCCAGTTCCGTCTCCAGTTCCGTCTCCAGTTCCGCCTGCGATTCGAGTTCCGCATCACGCGCCCCCAGCACCTCAGTGATCCGCAAACGCCCCACGGTGAGCGTTCCGGTCTTATCGAACCACACCTTGCCGGGCCGCGCCAGCCGCTCCAGCACATCCCCGCCGCGAACCAAAATTTTACGCCGAGCGGAACGCCCCAAGCCCACAGCCAATGCCAACGGCGTGGCCAGCGCCAAGGCGCAAGGACAAGCGACGATCAGCAAGGCAACGGCATGCTGGGCTGCCTCCGCCGGACCGCTGGACCACCACCAGGAAAGTGTTACCAGGGCCAGCACAATCACAATTGAAACAAACCAGCCACCCACCGCGTCAGCCAATTGCACGACCGGTGATTTCTTGCCAGCCGCCTCCTCCACCAACTGCATCAACCGACCCACGCGACTTTCCATACCGACGGCAGTCACGCGAATATCGAGCTGGCTGCGAAGATTCGCGGTGCCAGCTTCGATCGACTCACCGGGCCCCACTTCCACCGGTTGACTCTCGCCAGTCATCAAGGAACGATCAAGCAGCGAACAACCAGCTTCGATCATCCCATCGGCCGGCACCCCCTCGCCCGCCACGACCCGAACTAAATCACCAGCTCGCAAGGCGTCGGTGGGCATCTGCTTGAGACTCCCATCCGCTTCCACTCGCATGGCCGAGGGGGGAGCCAAACGCATTAATAAACCGACCGACTCGGCCGCGCGACGCTGCTGGCGAAACTGGACCCAACGCCCCACCAACAAGAAAAAAACCAGCACCGCGATCGAATCGAAATAGACTTCGCCAACGCCTGAAATCGCCCCCACCAAACCGGCGATCGCTCCCACGCCAAGGCCCAAGGCAACAGGTAGATCCATGTGGGGCGTCCAGGTTCGCAGCGCCGCCCAGGCGCCTCGAAAGAAGGTCCGCCCGGGGATCGAAACCGCCAATAAACCTAATAACACCCCAGCCCAACGGAGCACGATTTCGTACTCCGCTTGAATGCCGGAAAAGCGGCCGGCGTACAACGCCACGGCGATCCACATTGAATTTGCTGCACAAAAACCGGCGATCGCAATCTGCACCAGCAACTGGCGATTTTCGGCCGCCGCCCGGTCCGCCCGATCGCTGTTGGCCAGCGGTGCCACACGATAGCCAAGCCGATCCAAGGTGCTGGCAATCTGACTGAGCTTCGTCTGCCCCGCCGCGAACACCACATCAATCGTGTGATCATGCATTCTCACCCGAGCCGACTCCCAGCCGGGCAACAGTCTAGCCGAGCGTTCAATCAACCACGCGCAAGCACCGCAATGCAAGCCACCGATAGCCAAGCGACAGCACAGCAGATCACCACCGGCCGACTGCGGCGCGCTGCGTCCCAACAACGTGGGATCATCCAGCTCGTCATACCGCGACGCATTGACCACCGCTTCTCCCGAAGAGCTGGCCAATCGATCGCGGAGCGCGTAATAATCTTCTAACCCCCAGCCATGAATTAACTCATAGGCCCCGCGACAGCCGGCACAGCAAAAAGCGGGTGTGTCGACATCCGCAGGTGACGGTGCGGGCGCAGGTGACGGTGCGGGCGATGGCAAACCACAGTGCCGACAAGGAACGGTCCCACCGCTCTCCGCCTCAGCAAGTGCCGTCGTCCGCTCCACCGTCGATTCAGTTTGCATCTTCGCAGCAGGGTAAGGGTTCGCCCGAAAGCACATCCAGCGTTTGCTGAGCCACGGACGGACCATTTGCCGTTTGCTCAATCCCCGCCTCCGCGCCGGCGGCGCGAGCTCGAGCGACCGTCGCCGCACGTTGAGCCAACGGAGTTAAATCAGCAGCAGCCCGGCCCGTCGCTGTGTACAAACCTGTGGTCAATAACATCACCGCCCCGATCAACGGCAACAGCGTGCCGAAGCGAGGTGCCAACCGAAAGGAGCCTGCCACCAGCGCCGTCAAAGCGGGCAGCGTGCCCAACCAAAAAGCAAACATCACGCTGACCGCCGGCAACGGATGCCCCGTACCGGCCGCCACCAACACAAATAAGTATAACCAGCCGCATGGCAACAAAGTTGTTAACGAACCAGCAGCCATGCCCCGCAGCAGCAATGGCAAACGATTCAGTTGCGGCCTGCGAGCAGCCACCCACGCCGAGATCCAGCCGCCCAAACCGGCCGAACCTACCCCGGCAGAATTTGCCCCGGCAGACTGCGCACGCATCCACTGAGGAAACTGCCATTCCACATAACGAATCAGCCCCAACGCGATCATCGCGCCGCCGACGACTCGGGCCGCCAACGATTGAATGCCGACCACATCGCCACCCAAGGAAACCGCCGCGCCCAACAATCCGGCGAACAATCCAGCAACGCAGTAGGTCAATAACCGTCCGGCGTGATAAGCGAGCAAACGAGGCCAGACACCGCCCCGTGATGAGGAACCCCCGGCAGCAGGCGGAGAGCCGGGGGTCTGAGCTGCGCCAGCGGTCGCCCCGCGTTGCCCCCCTGCACCGCTGGCCCACAACGCCAACGGTCCACACATGCCGACGCAATGCATCGAACCGAGCAAACTGGCGACCAACACGGCTAACAACAGTCCGATCACGAAGTCACCCCGGCCGAATTTCCATCAGCGGCGGTAACCTTGACCGTCTGCTTAATTAAAAAATGAGCCGCTTGCTGGTCGCGCAAATCCAATTCAATCTCCCACAAACCGGGGCGATCCATCATGGCCAGCACGCGGTAATTCCCCCCGCCCAGTGACTCCAGTTCGAGCGACTGAATTTCTCCGGCCCGAGCATGATGATAGAGTCGAACTTGACCTTCCAACGATTCAAGTGGCGCCCCCTGCGAATCAGCCAACATCACGGTCACGGTTCGACGACCCTGCGGATCGGCGACCTCGGGAACGACAATCCGGTGTGCCCAACGGAGTGAGTCACTCGCTTGCTGCACCGCTTGCTGTTCGTCCCAACGAAGTGCCTGCTGATAATAATCGGGCACGACGGCCACGCTGGGATCACCCGTTGCCAACGTAATGGCCACCACGCCGACGGCAACTTGAGCGGTCAAAAAAGTGACCACCAAACCGCCCCAAAACCAAGCCGCCTTGCGACCCGCGCGACGCTGCTCCTGGGGTGTCATCAAATCGTAATCAGTTTGTTGCGCTGTCATCAGTCTTACTGCTTGGGCCCGAGTAATCGATATTCCAACTTTCGCTCATTATCGGCACCATCGGTGATCCGAAATTCAGCGTCGGCAAAGCCGCTACCAGCGGTCAAACGTGTGGGGAATCGCACCGACACCGGCACGTTGCTGTTCTCGCCCACACCCAATTCCAAGCCCGACGAATCGACAATCTGCAATTCCACGCCGGCCGGCGCGATCGCTTCGATCTTATAAGTTTGCGGCTGATCGCTGCGATTCATTAATCGCAAACTCATGTTGTTTCTCAGCATCCCCGCAGCATCCATCGTGTAAGGATGACCGCCAGAACGTGATACCCCCGCATCAAATGCGTACTTCGTCGAAAGCACCAACAGAAAACCACCAACCACGACAGCCAAAGCTAGGGGGTAAAGAATCGTGCGAGCTCGCAACAAACCGCCCGGCTTGCCTGCCAATTCATCTTGCGACGTGTAACGAATCAAACCTTGCGGTAAACCGACTCGATCCATCACTTCATTGCATGCATCAATACACTGCGTGCAATTGATACACTCCATCTGCAAACCATCGCGAATATCAATCCCGGTCGGGCATACAACCACGCATTGGTTACAGTCGACACAATCACCGCCGCTGGCACTTGCGCTGACACCCACGGGTTGCGGCTCCGTGGCCGTGCTGGCCAGTTTGCGTTTGCCTTTGTGACGAGGTTCACCACGCGCCACATCGTAGCCGACGATCCGGCTGCGGCGATCCAACATGACCGACTGGAAACGCCCATAAGGACAAGCGATCAAGCACAACTGCTCGCGGAAAAACAGGAAGTCGAACAGCATCGCCACCGTGGTACCAATCATCAGGGCAAACGCGGCAGGATGCTCCACCGGCGAACTGCGAACCCACTGAGCCAGTCGCTCGGTCCCGACAAAATAGGACAGGAAGGTATGAGCCAGCGCCATCGACAGCACGAGGTAAATTCCCCAGCGAAGAAATCGCATTGGCAAAGTCAGCTCCCGCTTGGCTTTACCACCTTTGCCTACCGTCCCCTCAAACAAGCGATCGATCGGGCGGAACAGAAATTCCATATAAACGGTTTGTGGACAACCCCAGCCACACCACAGCCGCCCGCTGATCGCCGTGGCTAGCACAATGGTGAGAAATACGGCCACCATGGCGAGCGCCAACAACAGCGTATCGGTGGGCAAAAACGTGTGCCCAAACAAGACAAACCGGCGAGCCACAATGTCCAATAAAACCAGCGGCTTGCCTCCCCAACGAAGATGGGGCAACAACACGAAGATGGCGATCAATGCGTAAGCCACCACGCGGCGACGTTTCCATAACACCCCAGTGGAAAGCTTGGGACTCAACCAACGCCGCGAGCCGTCTTGCTCGAGCGTGCTGAGCACATGCAAAGGAGCCCCCAACAGCGTGCTACCCGGAGCACCTTCAGCCGCGTCTGCGCCCTCGGCAGCCGACTGCTGCTCCCGAGCATCACCACATTTGCAAGTACCACATTTACCACAACCACCAGCTCCCCCACCGGCCACCGGCAGAGCGCCTGGTTTGCCAGCGTCGTCCGAGAGTGAGGTGGAGGGGGATGACGAACACATTTTCAATATCCTTGCGATCAAGAGATCGAGATAACTTTCAAGTAAACTGCCTCGACGCTCAGCATGCGCCGATCGTCAGCACAAGCACCGGCTCAATCACCTTCCATAACAGGAGATTCAGCAGTGACCGGTTCTGCGGCGGCCGCCTCAGGACCCTCGCCTTCAGCCTCACCCTCGCCTTGAGCCTCCTCCTCAGCCGCTTTAGCAGCCTCCTGAGCGGCCAATTCATCGGGCGTCGGCCAGGGAGCGATCTCACTACCCTCTGCAGCTTTCGCGCCGGGCCCCGGATCGGTCCCCCGCATGCTGGCCACGTAAGCGGAGACCAACACGCGTTCGGCTTCATCCAGGCGATTGATCCAAGCTGGCATCGCTCCCGCGGCGGCACCGCGATTGACGATGTTGAGAATATCCTCGATTTCACGGACATTCTTATAGTGATTGTCGGTCAGGTTGGGACCGATCAAACCACCGCCGCTAGTGCCGTGACAAGCGACGCAATTCGCCAGGTAGACACCACGGCCGACCGCCAATCCACCCCCGCCGGTGGACGCAAACCGGACCAGCGTCTGCCGATCTGGCTTGATCTCACCCAATCCGGCCAGTTGCTTACGGGCATTCACCGCCTCGGCGACTTGATAGCCATCTGAGACGCTTCGGCCGCTACCGCCAAAGTGATAGTAAGCAAAGTAAGGAAAGAAAAATATGATCGAAACGATGAACAGCCACTTCCACCAACCGGGCAGCGGGTTGTCATATTCCTGGATGCCATCGTACTCGTGCCCCGTCAGTTCGTTATGGGCATCGCCGGCAATCCAGCCGGTTCCTTGTTGGTCATCTGCAACTTTGCTCATCGAAGTCTCTGCTTGGGAATACTGGGCTGTCGAAGTCTTATCGCTCATGTGCTTATTGCCCATGGGGACGCTCCTCCTCACGGAGCACCGCCTGGGCCGCACGTTCATCGCGCGGGTCTTGAACACGATCACTTAGCGGAATCGAGGCGAAACGATCGGTGGCGTTGCGACTGAGTCGCAGCGTGGCGTAGCACATCAACCCGAAGGCGATGCAGAACAGGGCCAGCGCCCAGGTGGCGCTGTTGCTGTAATCCAAATAGTGCAAAACATCTCTTAACATGATTTTATTCCGCAGCAGGGAGCGATTAAGGAGTCGCCAGCGCCACGCCCCCCGTAGATTCAGGTTGCTGGGCAACTGGTTCCGCTTCAGCCTCTTCGTCGGCCACCGCCGGGGGTAATTCCCCTTCAGTTTCCGGCGTCGGTGCGGGACGCGTGAGATCGACCCCCATACGTTGCAAGTAGGCTATGAGAGCAACCGCTTGGGTATCCTTGGTCATAACAAAGGTACCGTCGGGCAGCTCTTGTCGAACGGGTCCGCCTTGAGAGACAATCTCAGCCGCCACCACTTCGGCTTGATACCGAGCAATCTCTGGAGATTCGCTCAGCTCAAAGTCATACTCGGCACCCAGCCAATGTGCGGCCCAGACACGATCGGTGACCTTTTTGAAATCGAGCGTCGTGGTCAGCAGATGCTCGAAAGAAGGCATCACCGAACCGGTCTGCACCGACTCCGGATCTTGGAAGTGCCGCCAATGCCAGAGACTGCTGTTCTTACCACCCTGACGAGCCAAATCGGGACCAATGCGGCGGCTACCCCACTGGAACGGATGGTCATAAACAAACTCACCCGCCTTGCTATATTGCCCGTATCGTTTGGTCTCGGCCACGATCGGACGGATCATCTGACTGTGACAGTTGTAACATCCTTCCGAGACGTAAATATCGCGACCAGCCAACTCCAGCGGCGTGTAAGGTTGCACCGACGCAATCGTGGGAACGTTGCTGCGAATTAGGAAGGTCGGAATGATTTCAAACAAGCTGGCGACAACCACGGCGAGGATGACCAACACGGTAAAGCGAATCGGCAAACGCTCCCAGCGACGGTGCCACCCCATCTTGGACCACCAACCGAGCGACTTACCCAATTGCGAAATCGGTGTGTCGCCAAATTCATCTTCATCGACCGATGGTGTCGGCTCCGAGAAACGTCCCAAGCGGGGAGCCGTGTACACGGGCTCGTCATAGACAGCCGGTCGTGTCGACCAAGTCATCACGTGATTGATAGCCATCAACACGATGCCGAAGACAAACAAAGCACCACCAGCAACTCGCAGCCACCACAGCGGAATCACCGTGGTCACCGATTGCAAAAAGTCTGGATATTGCAATTGGCCCATGTCATCTAAAGCACGCCACATCAAACCTTGAGTCAAACCTGCAGCGTAGATAGGAACGATGTATAGCAGAATGCCGATCGTGCCGACCCAGAAGTGCAGACTCGCCAATTTGACGCTCCACAACTTGGTTTGGAATAACCGTGGCATCAACCAATACAACATGCCAAACGTCATCATGCCGTTCCAGCCTAACGCGCCGGAGTGCACGTGGGCGATCGTCCAGTCGGTATAGTGGCTGAGCGCGTTGACACTCTTGACACTCAACATCGGCCCTTCAAAAGTGCTCATCCCATAGAAGGTGATCCCAACCACGAAAAACTTCAGCACCGGGTCGGTCGCCACTTTGTGCCAGGCGCCTCGCAGCGTCAGCAAACCGTTGATCATGCCACCCCAAGATGGCATCCACAACATCACGCTGAACAGCATCCCCAGGGTGCTGGCCCACTCGGGCAACGCGGTGTAATGCAAGTGGTGCGGTCCCGCCCAGATGTAAATAAAGACCAATGACCAAAAGTG
>CAZHTX010000022.1:0-5809 GCA_964535475.1 uncultured Pirellulaceae bacterium | reverse complement strand
TTATAACTGAAAACGGGCCGATCGGCCGCTTTCGGCAAAAAGTAATACATCAAACCCAAGAAGGGGGTCGTCAAGAAAAACGCCACCGCGTTGTGACCATACCACCACTGCATAAACGCGTCTTGCACACCCGCGTAGAGCGAATAACTCTTGCCCCAACCAATTGGCACCACCAAGTTATTGAAAACGTGCAGCACCGTCACGGTGACGATCGTGGCGATGTAAAACCACAGCGCCACATACATGTGTCGCTCACGACGCTTGATCAACGTCATGAAAAAATTCACCCCAAAGAATCCCAACCAAACGACGGCAATCGCCAAATCGATCGGCCACTCCAGCTCCGCATACTCTTTGCTTTGTGTAATCCCCAGGGGCAAAGTAATCGCCGCCGCCACGATGATCGCTTGCCAACCCCAGAAATGCAGCTTGCTCAGCGTGTCGCTCCACATCCGCGCTTTGCACAAACGCTGGGTGCTGTAATAGACCGCCGCGAAAATCGCGTTCCCGGCAAAAGCGAAAATGGCCGCGTTGGTATGCAAAGGCCGCAAACGACCGAAAGATAAATACTCGGCAATCCAGCCCAACTCGTAAAATAGCTTGGGCAGAACCAACAGCAGCGCCACCAACAAGCCCACCAGCGTGGCAACCAACGCCCACACCAACGTGGCCGTGGCGAACATCCGCGTGATGCCATCGTCATAACTGAACGAGTCCATCGTCACCGCCGGACTCGTCCCTCCACCCACTCCTGCGGATTGCGGGTCTTCATCTCTCTCTTTGTCAATCGTGGCGCTCGCCATCGTAGCGATTCTCCCAGGAAGAATGCGTTGGGGTGTGCAAATCAGTATGTTACAAATGAAGCTCGAAAGCCCCTTCTATCACGAACAGTGCCAAGCTGCTGAACCAGCGACCGCACGCCGCACCCTAAAACTGCGGCGGCGAGCCAAATTCAGCCTTTTTTGCGGGCCAAATATCCTGGAGAAAAAACATCCAACTCACCGCCCGCGAACCACAGCCAGACCCCCAGCCCGATAACACCGTGCCGAAACCGCACAGCTCGTGTGCATACCAGTGTGCCACATCGCACACTGAGAAATCCAGCCCAGATCATTTGCCACAGCCCCTTTAGCACAGCTCTTTCAGGGAAGCCCCATCATGCAGCGTGCCCCCTCACCACCCACCGCAGCCCTGCAAGCTCGGCTGCAAGAACTGCGCGCCTACGTGGCCCTCACCCCGGCCGATCTGCATGACGCCAAGCCCTGCTGGGATCTGCTGCAGCCCCATGCTGGAAAACTGGTTGAGGATTTTTACATGGAAATCATGCGGCACCCCGAGGCACGGGCCGTGTTTAGCGACCTGGCGCAAGTCAATCGGCTGAAGCAATCGCTGCACGCTTGGCTGGCCGATTTGTTCGCCGGCCAAGATGACCCTGATTTCGCCAACCGGCGTTGGCAAGTCGGCTATCGGCACGTGCAAATTGGCTTGCCCTCGATCTGGGTCAGCATGGCCATGTCACGCCTGCGAGATCAAGCGATAACGGCGCTCAGCCAGGAATGGGCTCATGATCAAACCGGACTGCAGCGGGCGACTTCGGCAATTTCCCGCATGATGGATGTCGACTTGGCGCTGATTCAAGATGCCTACAACACCGAGTCCGTCTCCCGCCGCTTACATCGTGAACGCGACTTTGCCGAGGGCGTAATCCAGACCGCGCAAGCAGTCGTGATGGTGGTCGACACCGCAGGGCAACTGATCCGCGGCAACGCCTTTCTCGCTCGCTTGCTGAACATCTCTGAGGCTGATGATGAAGCGGCGCTGCCGGCGAACGTCTGTGAGTTGTTGGCTAGCGACGAGTGCGAGCCATTTTTGCAATTCATTCGCTTGGCGGCGGCGGGCGAGCACCCTGCCCCGCTGGAGACCGTGCTGCAACATCAAACCTCGGCACCACGTCGCGTGCGTTGGATGGCCCGTCCCTTCCTGCCAATCCCGCTTGCCGAAGACGACAGCCAAGCGGAAACGAGCGCGGGAGTGCTGTGCGTGGGACAAGACATCACCGACCTCACCGAAGTCCAACGGCAACTGGTGCGTCACGCCCGATTGGCCGCGATCGGCCAGACAATGACCGGCCTTGCGCACGAAAGCCGCAACGCTTTTCAGCGCAGTCAAGCCGCCCTGGAGACGTTGTTGCTGGAACTGGAAGATCGCCCGGCTGCCGTCCAGTTGATTGAACGCATTCAACGAGCCCACGACCACTTGCTGCATCTTTACGAAGAGGTGCTGCAGTTCGCCCGCCCCGTCCGCCTGGAACTTCAACAACTGCATCTCGACAGTCTCGTGCGACAAACCTGGGATCATTTGCGCGATGCGGTCAGCAGCAAACAGGTCCGCTTAGCCTTGCAAGCCGACCCGACGCACACGGCCATTACGGCTGACCCCTTTGCCCTTGAGCAGATCCTCCGCAACCTGCTGGAAAACGCGATCGAGGCGAGCCACGCCGGGTCCGAGTTGCAAGTCACCATCGCGGCCGCCTGGTTGGGTAGCCAGCCAGCCAGCCGGTTGGTCGTGCGAGATTTTGGCAAAGGCATCCCGGAAAAATATCGCGATCGCCTGTTTGAGCCTTTCTTCACCACGCGTCCCCGGGGCACTGGACTCGGTTTGCCGATCGCCCGCCGGTTGGCCGAGGGGCATGGCGGCAGCCTCGATCTGAACGCCGCCGAGCCTGGCACGATCGCCACGCTCACGCTCCCCTTGGTGGCGATCCCGGAAATTGAACCCGGTCCCAGCAACGAGGACACCCGCCGGAGCGAGTGAGACGGCAGAGCACCGCCTGAAAAGGCTGCTATGCGAACTCAGCTGGTCAACATTCGGCGGCTCACACTCAGTTGCTCAACTGTGCCGGTTCGCCCGCTCACTGTGCCCAACCGCCCACCGCGGCCCAGTGAACGGCTCTCAGAAAACACTTAATTTTTACCATAAAGTGTTGCCACTGAATAACTTAGAACGAAGAGCACAGCTCGCACGCTGAAAGTTGGCGCGGCGATTGCTCCCAGCTCAATGGCTCTTTTTTATGATCCGTGTTCCCAGATCCGTGCTCCCAGATCAATGCTCCCACTTGGATAAACGTCGCGTGCGAGAACTTGCCTCCATCGTTAATCCGACTTCCCCTGCCGCTACCGGGCTACCGGTGCAGCCTGGCCCACGGGACGCACAGCCTGGCCCGCGGGACGCGCAGCCTGGCCCGCGGGATGACCACGAGCAGATTCAGTTGTTATTGGTCGACGACGAGGATGATTTTCGCGATTCGGCGGCTCAGTATTTCTGCCGTCGCGGCCATCATGTCACGGCCGTTGCTTCGGGCCGAGCGGCGATCGAAGCGACGAAACAGCGGCAATATGATGTGGCCGTGGTGGACGTGCACATGCCAGAGATGGATGGCGTAGAGCTGCTGAAAAAAATTCGCAGCGAAGGGGATCATCTGCAAGTCTTGATGTTGACCGGCGGAGCGACCGTTTCGACCGCTGTCTCCTCACTCAAAGCGGGCGCGGTCGATTATGTGACCAAGCCCATTCGCTTGGCCGATCTGGAGTCGCTGATACGCAAAGCGGCGCGGACTGCTGGCCTGGAACGTGAGAACGCGCGACTGCGTCAAGTGATTCATCGCCAGCGACCGCGGACCAACATCGTCGGCCGCTCGGCTGGGATCGAAGAGGTCCTGCGTTTGATTCAACGAGTCAGCGGCAGCGACAAGCCGGTGTTGATTGAGGGCGAAAGTGGCACGGGCAAGGAATTGGTCGCTCGCGCGATTCATGCCGCCGGTCCGTTGGCAGATCGCCCCCTGGTGGTAATCAATTGCGCGGCGCTGCCGGAGCATTTACTAGAAAGCGAATTGTTTGGCCATGAAAAGGGAGCCTTCACCGGTGCGGTCGCCAGCAAGCCGGGGTTGTTCGAAATGGCCGATGGCGGCACGCTGTTTATCGACGAACTGGGGGAACTCGCTGGCAGCTTGCAAGCTAAGTTATTGCGGGTCCTCGAAGACGGCGTGATTCGTCGCGTGGGGAGTGTCAAAGAGCGTCGCACCAAGGTCCGAATTTTGGCCGCCACCAACCGCGACTTGGCCACCGAAGTGCAGGCGGGACGTTTTCGCGAAGACCTTTATTATCGCATCAACGTGTTGAAAATCGTGCTGCCGCCGCTGCGGGAACGACGGGGCGATGTCGATTTATTAGTTGCCCACTTGTTGGGTGAAGACTGGGTTTTGGAACCGGGCGTTGCCGAAACGCTGCGAGCCTACAATTGGCCGGGGAACGTGCGTCAGTTAGCCAACGCGTTGGAGCGGGCGAAACTGTTGGCCGATACTGACCGCGTTATCCGCTCGGTCAATCTACCACCAGAGATCAGTGCGAATCGGCTGCCATTTGAAACACACAACGCAACCGAGCCAAACGACTCCACAGCCGCCGCACATTCCGCTGGGCATTTACCCGCAGACTCGGCAACGATCTCGCCACAAGATCTTGCCGCACTCAACAAGCGGCACGTGGAAGAGACGCTACGACGCTTTAATGGGAATAAATCTCAAACCGCTCGTGCCTTGGGGATCAATCGCCGCAGCCTTTATCGGTTAATCGATAAGTTCGAACTGTAGCGCTGCTGTGCTGCCTGCCGGGCAGCCTGCTATCATTGGTTCAAAATCTGAACCACCAGAGCCGCAAACTGAGTCCCCACGATGACGTTGTTGTACTTTGATACGTGCTTTACCGAGCATGAGACAGGTCGGCACCCGGAAAATCCAGCCCGCATCGTGGCGATTGGCGAGCAGTTGCGAGAGGCCGAGCTGTTTACCCGTTGCCAGTGTCCCGCATGGCAGCCGGCTACCGCGGAGTCACAGCATCGTGCCCACACCGCCGACTATACGCGGCGGCTGCACGAACTTGCCGCGGCCGGTGGCGGGCAAATTGAGCAGGATACGGTTTTGAGCTCGCGTTCCTTCGAAGTCAGTTGCCTTGCTGCCGGAGCTGCCTGCGACGCGGTCAGCCGAGTGATTGCTGGGGAAGACAAAACAGCGTTTTGCGCGATTCGGCCTCCAGGGCATCACGCTTTGGCCAACGCGGCAATGGGTTTTTGTTTGCTCAACAACGTGGCCGTGGCGGCCCATCACGCTTTAACGGTGGAGGGCCTTGACCGGGTGTTGATCGTCGACTGGGATGTGCATCATGGCAACGGCACGCAAGCGATTTTTTGGGAGGATCCCCGCGTCGGTTTTTTCTCCGCTCACCGCTGGCCGTTCTATCCTGGCACAGGCAGCGCGGACGAGACCGGTTCGGGAGCCGGCCTCGGCACCACCTGGAACGTGCCCGTCGCGTATGGCACCACGCGGACCGCATACCATCAACAATTTGCCGCCACGCTACAACGCAGCGCCGACAAACTGCGGCCGCAATTGATTTTGATCAGCGCAGGTTTTGACGCCCACCGCCAAGATCCCATTGGTTCACTTGGTTTGGAGACCGAGGATTTTGAGACGCTAACGAAGGCAGTGCTGGAAGTTGCTCAGCAGCATGCCGAGGGGCGAGTCGTTAGTTTGCTAGAAGGAGGCTATCATCCAGCCGCACTAGCCGCCTCGACAGCGCTGCATGTGGAGACGTTAACGACCGGCTAAAGCCGGGACACCAGCGCATGCTGGTGTATAGCCTTTAGGCGATTCGGCATAAGACCAGCGCATGTTGGTGTATAGCCTTTAGGCGATCCGGTATAAGACCAGCGCATGTTGGTGTATAGCCTTTAGGCGATCCGGTATAAGACCAGC
>CAZHTX010000021.1:0-25133 GCA_964535475.1 uncultured Pirellulaceae bacterium | reverse complement strand
CCCTCCCGCTCCTCACCCGACTGAACGCCACCCGACTGAACGCCACCCGACTGAATGGGCGCCGGCAAACTTACCGACGACGAAACCACTCCAGCCCGGGGTGATGACAACCCGCCCGGAACACCAGCAGTCGCTGGAGGCGGCGACAAGCCAACATTGCCGCCAACAGGTGCTGCCCCAGCGGGCGGGACTGGCCGCTGCGGCGAATTCACCGCCCCAGCAGGAAAAATTGGCTGCCCAGGGATAGCTTGCTGCCCAGGGGGAACCTGCTGCCCAGTGGGAACGGGCTGAGCTGGAGAATCAACTGGCGAGTTAACTGGTACAGCAGGCGATGGAGATTCGACAGTTCCAGCTAAGCCATGAATTTTCGCAATCAGAGCGTCGAGCTGATTGTCGGCCGAGTCCGGATTGGATGGGCACATAAGTATTGCTGACCTGCTGCCGTGGAAAGTTACCGTGCATCGATTTAATCGGCACACATCCCACAACTCGGCTAACGCCTTCACAACATTGACGCTTGCTGCGGTTAACGAAGCGGCGCCAATCAGCAAGACTGCAACTGCCAGGCAAACTTTAACGCCCCAGCGGTCTTTAACGCCCCAGCTGCTATGAATTGCTCGTCGAAGCTCTCAAACACCCTTCGAAATCGAGCTCCAACTGGCCATCGACTTCGTCGCACCCCAATTCTCGATACAGATAACTGGGCTGGATATCACGATTGTTCTGGTATTTGCCGCCAGTATATTCGCGCAGCTCACCGACCACTTCGTGGTAGGAAATTTGACAGATCTCGATCCCCGCATAGATCCGAATCGGCTGCACTGTGAACATTTCCAAGGTCCAAAAGCCGCAAAAGCCGACATCACCAAAGCTGGTGCTGCTGTTCACGTACAGCCCCAACCGTCCCACCGAAGAGCGGCCGCCGACCATGGGCACGAAGTTGCGAGTCTCAGTGCGTTCCGCGGTTCGGCCCAAATAAAGCTGCCCGGGTTGCAGCACCAACCCCTCAGCCGGGATTTCCAAGCGGCGAAAGCGGTTAGGAGCCCGCAGATCGAGCACCACCTCTTCGTAAACCAACAGCTCATTGTGGAGGGTCAGATTATAGCTGTTGGAATTAACTCGCCCGGGTTCAAATGGATCAATGATGATGTTTTGACCGAGCTGGTCTTGGATCTCTTCGCCGGACAATATCATTGTGGATTCTAGCCGCTAAGAGGTGCAGGGGGCGGTAGCTTGGTGGTAGCCGCCTGAGAGAAATTTTCACCGCCCAGGCAGGCAACTGTCAACCGATTTTGTCAAAACAACTCGGAAATTCGTGGTCGCCAAAGAGCGACGAACCGTTATCATTGGAAAAAACGTCCGGTTTTCCCCTCAATAGCGGCCGCAGAACCGATCCGAGACGCGATTCCAACCGTAACACAGCGGCGAATTGGTTGCGGAACAGGTTTTCGAGGATTGTGTTCAATGCTCGTTGCCGTTCAATAGTCAGGCTCTCGCGAGGCCCTTTAGCATGACTGACCTCGAACAATTTACTCAGCTTCCCGAGGAATTCGACGGACGCGTGCGGTTATTTCCGCTGCCCGATCTGGTGGTTTTCCCCAACGCGATGCAGCCGCTGCATATTTTCGAACCGCGATATTGCGAAATGTTTGAGGAGGCGTTAGCCACCGACCGCTTGATTGCCATGGCTACGCTGGCTCCCGGTTGGGAACACCAACCAGGGGAACCACCCAAGTTGGAGTCTCACGTCTGTATTTGCCGCGTGGTCTCACACGCCGCCACCGAAGATGATCGGCACAACGTGTTGCTCGTGGGCCTGCGTCGCGGTCGGATCGTGGAAGAATTGGAAACAAGTCGCCCCTTTAGAATGGCGAATGTGGAGGTCCGCAGCGATCTTTATCCGCTGGCCAGCGGCGGACAGCGACCCGCTTTGAAGCGTCAGTTGCTCGATTCATTCCGACAATTAATCCCTGAAGTTGCCGAAGTGCAAAAAAACTTGCACGAATTAATGGCCAGCCAAATGCAGTTAGGGCCAGTGACCGACATCATTGGCTTTACGATGCAATTTGACACCGCCAACAAACTGCTGTTGCTGGCAGAAAACGACGTTGATGCGAGGGCTCGCCTGCTGATCGAAATCTTGCAAGCACGCGAACCCGAGGCTGACTCAAGCGATGAAACGCTAATGTTTCCCAAAAAAACACCTTTCCCCCCTCCGTTCAGTTTGAACTAAATGGCTCGAGCAATCGTCGCACGCTACTGGCCAGCAGCAGACGCGGGGGGCTTTCGATAACGGTCAAATAGTTGAACGCTATTCCTGAACGCCGTGATCCTTTAAAACTACCTGAATTACCAAACCTTTTGGACAACGATCCGCGGGAACCGGCTGGCCTGGATTGTCCCGCTATTTACACCGCGCTACCATAGATTCGTGAGGAATTGGGGTCTGCGTCAGAGATTGCGACAAGACTGTCGATTCATCCATTTTCCCCAGGGCATTTCTATCGCGATGTCCTGCTCTCCTTCACCCTCGACTTAGCCAACAGTGATGATCGGCTGGGACTGATTATCGGCTTTGCCGCGAGCTCCACTCATACCCTTGCCCCCGAAGGCAGACATGCACCGAGATTCGGAATCTACCGCGACTAGTTGTAACAACGGCAGCCCGTGTAATCACGGCGGTTCTTCACGGACTGCCGGGGCACTGCACGTCGATCCGAATGAACCGCGAGCCGAGGGAGTTGACTTCAAACGCATCGAATCAGCGGTTAGAGAAATTCTCGATGCCGTCGGCGAAGACCCCAATCGCGAAGGGCTCTTGGAAACACCAGCCCGTGTGGCCCGCATGTACGCGGAAATGTTCGCCGGCCTCAAGCATGACGCGGGCCGTCACTTGTCGAAAGTATTTACGGAAAAGTACGATGAGATTGTGCTGGTGCGGGACATTAGCTTCTGCAGTATGTGCGAACACCATTTATTGCCGTTCACTGGCACTGCACACATCGGTTACTTGCCCAGCGGCCGCGTTGTCGGATTGAGTAAGCTGGCACGCGTCGTTGAGGAAGTGGCTCGCCGACCACAAGTTCAAGAACGGATGACCGAAACAATCGCCGACTTGATCGAAGACCGCTTGGGCGCGAGGGGAGTCGCCGTGGTGTGCGAAGCGACGCACAGCTGCATGACCATGCGGGGTGTGCGGAAACCGGGCAGTTTGTGCGTAACCAGCGCCATGCGGGGCCAGTTTCGCGAAGATCCCTCCTCGCGATCCGAAGTCCTGAATTTGATTAACCGCGGCGCCTAATGGCGAGCCCCAACTGCGGGTCCCAACCGCCGGCCCTGATTACGGGGTAATCAGTCGCGATCACTGGGTTCAGGCACTCCGTCGTCTGTGTGCGTTGCGGAAACAAATGACGCATGCCGCGGTTGCAACGAGACAACGGCGAATTGTCAGATCCGCAGCGGCTGATCGTGCCACCCTCGGGCGACCGCAATTGGATGATTCCGATTAGTCCGGGGTCTCTCGCGAATGGGTGTCTCGTGAATTCGGCCCGTAGAGATTAGACTGCGAAGCGTGTGGTACGGGGCGTCCGTGGCCACTGGGAACGAACGCAAGGCAGCGTTGTCTGGGTAGCGGAACCTGCATGGATCTCGATCAAACCCGAGTGCAAGACGACCTGCGCGGCATCATCGAAGGGGATGTCGTGTTTGGGGATTTGTACGCGCAGATGTACGCTACCGATGCCAGCATCTATCAAATGCGGCCGTTCGGGGTCGTGCGTCCGCGGTCGGCCATGGATGTTGCCGCAGTAGTTCGCTACGCGGCCGAACACAATTTCTCGGTCTACGCGCGAGGCGCGGGGAGTTCACTAGCTGGCGCTTCACTCGGTCGTGGAATCATCATTGATTTTTCCCGCTACATGCGTCGCTGGCGAATGCAGGACAATCACCAGGTAGTGGTGCAACCGGGTGTCGTGCTGGCCAGCCTTAACCGGGACTTGAGGGCTCGCGGGCGCCTGTTCGGCCCCGATCCGGCGACCCGCAGCGTGACGACGATGGGCAGCGTCATTGCGCAAGATGCGTCGGGCAGTCATTTACTGCGATACGGTTCGGCTCGTGATAATTTGAAATCACTACAAATTGTCACGAGCTCGGGGGAGTTGTTGGAAATTTCGCAGCACACCCCCGGCGGCACGGGCACAGCGAGTCGGCTGGCTACGGAGGTCAGCCGGATTGCGGAACGTCACCGCGGCGTCTTCGCCAACGAGCAATCGAACAATGGCCAACATGGGTTCCTCAATAATCGCGGCGGGTACGCGTTGCAGCGGGCCGTGGCGGGCAACAAGGTGGACCTGACGCAATTAGTCGCTGGCTCCGAAGGCTCCTTGGCTTTCATCACCGAAGCCACCATTGAAACCAATCCGCTGCCCAGCTACCGCGGCGTGGTGCTGCTATTTTTCCGCCGCATTGAGGCAGCCGCACGCGGCGCCTTGCTGGCGACGGCCCAAGGGGTCGTCGCTTGCGATTTGATGGACCGTCGCTTGCTGGAAATCGCGCGCGAAACCGATCCCCGCTACGACCAGCTGATACCACGCGAAGCCGAAGCGATGCTGCTGGCTGAGCTTCAAGGTGAAGGCTTGCCAGAGCTGCGAGATCGCCTCAGAGCGTTGGCGGCCGAGATTTGCGAAAGCCACCAACTGGCGTTTGCAATGCGAATGACGACCGAACAATCAGAGCGTGATTTCTACTGGCGGTTATCGCGGCGGGTGATCCCCCGCTTGTACCGACTCAAAGGCAATTCGCGGCCACTGCCGTTCGTCGAAGATATGGCTGTCCCGCCCACGCGGCTGCCTGAATTTTTAGTCGCCGTTCAGGAGGTGCTGAAACAGCATCACGTTACGGCGACCGTGTTCGCGCACGCCGGTCACGGGCAAGTTCACTTGCGCCCCTTTCTGGATTTAGCGAGCAGCGAAGATCAGAAAAAAATCGCCCCCTTGGCGGAGGCCTTGTTCGCTTCCTTGCTGCAGTTCAACGGACGCGTTTGCGGGGAACAGGGAGCCGGACTGAGTCGCACCGCACTGCTGCGTCGCCAACTCGGCGCCGCCTGGCCCGCCATGCTGGAAATCAAACGCTTGTTTGATCCCGCCAACACGCTGAATCCCGACAAATTTATCACCAGCCGAGCGCCGCGGCCAGATGAAAATTTGCGCACCGTCCTGTCGCAAATCCAATTGCAACCTGCGGACGACCTGGGAGACGGCCCGCACAGCCCAGCGGCCAATTTGTCAACAAATACCGCAGCGACTTTGCCTGTTGAAGTCAGCTCGGCGGCCATTCCGGGGGAAGCATTAGTCATCCCACGCTCCGCCGGTGGCCCACCTCCAGTCGTTCTGCCGCTGATCCAGAACTGGGGAGGAGACGCGTCTCTCGAGCGGGTCACTCGCGAGTGCAACGGATGCGGTCGCTGCCGCACGATGGCTCCCAACGAACGGATGTGCCCGGTGTTCCGCGCCGTCCCCTCCGAAGAAGCTTCCCCCCGAGCCAAAGCCAATTTAATGCGGGGTGTTTTGACCGGCGACTTGCCTCCCGAGACGCTGGTCAGCGATGCGATGAAAGAGGTCGCCGATCTCTGCTTTCATTGCCATCAATGCCGACTGGAATGCCCGGCCAGCGTCGATATTCCCAAGTTAGTCGGTGAGATCAAAGGCAACTATGTTGCTACCAATGGGTTGCCACTTTCCGATCTCTGGTTCTGTCGCCTGGACGCCATCACGGCGCTCGCCGGCCGCGCACCGACGCTAGCCAATTGGCTCAATCGCAACGGTTTCGTGCGATGGTTGCTGGAACGCAGCTTGGGGTTGAGCAAAGCGCGAAAAATTCCCACCTTTGCCACTCGCAGTTTCATGCGCGACGCCGCTCGCCGCCGACTTCACCGCGTCACTCCGAAATCAGACCGCAAGCGAGTGGTCTATTTTGTGGATCAGTACGTCAATTGGCACGATCCCCAACTGGGCCGCGCCTTTGTCGACGTCATGCAGCACAATAACTTTGATGTCTACGTGCCGCCCAAACAAATTCCTTGCGGAATGACCCAGATCGCCGCCGGAGACTTAAAAGGGGCCCGCAAACGAGCGCGTCACAACGTCCGCATCTTGGCCGAGGCGATTCGGGCTGGCTACCAAGTGGTCGCGACTGAACCGACCGCCGTGCTCTGCCTGACTCGCGAATACCTCAATCTGCTCGACAGCGAAGACGCACATCTGGTCGCCGAGAACAGTTTTGAAGCTTGCCGTTTCCTCTGGAACCTGCATTGCCGTAACACCCTGGCGTTAGATTTCCAGCCCGTCCCGGCTCGTGTCTCCTACCATCAACCATGTCACGTGCGGGCGATCGATAGCGGCTCTCCCGGCCCCCAACTGATGCGGTTGCTACCCCGGTTGAACGTGGAAGAAGTCGATAAAGGCTGCACGGGAATGGCCGGAACTTGGGGGTTGCAAAAAAAGAATTACCGCAACAGCCTCAGAATCGGTTGGCCCCTGATCTCGACGCTGCGCAAGTCGGCCGCGCGGACCGCGGCAACCGAATGCAGCGCCTGTAAAATGCAAATCGAACACGGCACCGGAATCAACACCGTGCATCCAGTCAAGTTACTCGCTTATGCCTACGGAAAACTGCCGGAACTGGGGGCCGCCCTGGGGGCGAGAGGCTGAGCTTCTTATGCGTTATATCGAAGTCCAATTGTTCGCCGCCGCGGCCGCGGCCGCCCAGCAAAACTTGCTGCGAGTCGAACTGCCCAACACGGGCAGCACAGACGCAGAAGCCGCTGCCAAGGAGATAGCTGCCAAGGAGATAACCGCCAAAGAGTTGCTTGCTCAGCTGGCCGCCTGCTGTCCACCGCTAGCTCCCCTGCTGGGTAGTTGCCGGTTAGCCGTCAATGGCCGTTACGTGGGTGACGATGCCACGCTCGATCCCGCTGCCGAGATTGCCTTAATTCCGCCAGTCAGTGGTGGTTAAGCATGTCATCGACCCGCTGCCAGACCATGATCGAACTGACCGACGAGCCGCTCGACCCGACGGCAATCCTCGCCCTCGTGGCTGACGACGATTGCGGCGCTCAAATTATTTTTCTTGGCTGCACCCGCCGCACCACGGGAGAAAAAATCACCCAGCAGTTGACCTACCAGGCCTACCGCTCAATGGCCATCAGCGAGCTTCGCGGGCTGGCCGAGAAGGCCGCCAATCGCTGGAATTTACGTCGCTTGGCCATCTACCATCGCCTTGGTGAAGTCGCGGTCGGGCAGGCCAGCGTGGCGATTGCCGCTGCCAGCCCACATCGACCCGACGTGATGGCGGCCATTCCTTGGCTCATGGATCGGCTCAAGGAAACGGTGCCAATTTGGAAACAGGAGACCTTTGCCGACGGTTCTTCCGCTTGGATTCACCCATGAATTTTCCTCACTCAAACTCCCAGCGGCTGTATTTCGATCACGCCGCGACCGGTTGGCCGAAGACCGAAGCGGTGTACCGGGCGGTTGAGCTGGAGATGCGTCGCGGCGGGGCCGCTGCGGGGCGGGGAGTTTATCGCCAAGCGGTTCACAGCGGCGAGATTTTGGCCAACTGTCGTCGCCGAGCGGCCCAAGTTTTTAATTCCGATCCGCAAGGTCATTGGGTGCTGACCAGCAATGGTACCCAAGCCTTGAATCTCGCCCTGCACGGGCTGCTGAGATCGGGCGACCAAGCGATCACCACGGCGGCTGACCACAACAGCGTGCTCCGTCCGCTGGAATGGCTGCGAGAGAATCAGGGGGTCGAATACCATGTCGTGCCCTGCGATCAACTGGGGCGAGTGTCGGCCGCAGATGTGCTCAACAGCTTGCAGCCCAACACCCGCCTGCTGGCTATCTCACATGCTTCCAATGTCACCGGCGCGATCCAACCGATCGCTGACATCACCGCCGGTTTACGGAAGCGCTATCAGGCTGACTCGCGTCCATTGCTGCTCGTCGATGCAGCCCAATCCGCCGGCTTGTTACCGATTGATCTCACGCAACTCGGGATCGATGTGTTGGCCACACCCGGTCACAAGTCACTCGGCGGTCCCCTCGGCACTGGGCTGTTGTATCTAGGCCCCCGCGCGGCGGCCGAAATCCGCCCCCTCCTGCAAGGCGGAACCGGTACGGTCTCGGACCAATTGGAAATGCCGACAGAACTCCCCGCGGCGCTCGAAGCGGGCAACGCGAACGTGCCAGCCTTGGCAGGTTTGGCTGTGGCACTCGAGCAAGTTGCTGGACGCGACCTTGCCGGCCTGGCCGCACAACTCGAGCGGCGAACTGCTGAATGGCTAACGCGGCTTCACCAACTGCCGGGGGTGCGAATCATCAGCAGCGGGCAACTGCCAATCGTATCGTTAACCTGTGAATTCTTTTCCCCGCAGGAACTGGCCGCGCTGTTGGATGCCGAGTTCGGCATTGAAACGCGGGCCGGCCTGCACTGTGCTCCGTTAATTCACGCCGCCCTCGACAGCTGCCCGGCGGGCACCCTGAGAATCAGCTTCTCCGCCGAGACCACCGACGACGAGCTGGAGCAGTTATGCACCGCCCTGACCGCGATCAGCGCGGCGATGGTCGATTAGCAACTTGATTGGCCGTTGCGGGGCTGGCCGATGAAGGTTTCGCGTATTTTGTTGACCTGCAAATTGCGTCGATCCAACGCGTTTCGTATCATGCGCCTTCGCGGCAGGGAAAATGCCTCCACTAAAATTGAGGATGAGATTTTGGGAAGTTCGAAAATGCGCAGGACGATTGGTTTAAGACTGTTAACTGGTTTGTTGACGGCCGCGACACTGCTCCTTAGCGGCACCAACGCTCACGCTCAGCTCGATGATTTGTTTGATTTGGAAGAACCGGCCCCCAGCTTACCAGCAGCAAATCCGATCGAAGCGGTGGAGCCGGCCGACTCAGCCGCGGCAGCAACCCCGGCCCCGCCAACGCCCGCACCCGACGAAACTCTCGCTCCGCCGCCAGAGACGGTCGACTTGCCCGCCGCCACCGAACTCCCGCCGCTCACGCTACGGCAATGGGTGCGGCTCGGTTCCGGTGGTCGCTTGCTCGGCAAGGTGGTCACCCTCTCGTCCGATGGAACTATGCTTCCTTGCAGTGAGACACGCGTGTCCATTGTCCAAAACGGCCAGGTCCTCACATCGCGGCGCGCTGACGCGGATGGCGAATTTGAGTTCCGTGGAGTCGCCCCCGGAGTGATCACGATCGTTGCTTCCGAGTCCTCTTGTTTTGCCGCTTACCCGCTGACCGTTGTTGACGGCGATCAAATTGGCGAAACAGGCGAGCCGGTGACAATTGCTGCCATTTCGCAACTTCCCTCGCCACGCCGGCAAGCGTTAGTGGCCAGCCTGACCTCCGCGCGGCGTTCGCCGCTGACCAGCCCCCCCTCGCGTTTTGTCCCCTCCGCTCGTCAAACACTCGATACATTTCGCGTCGCCATGACGCCGGAAGGTGGTATCCGCGGCGAAGTGCTGATTCCTGGGCTCATGCAAGCCCCGGTGGATATGTCACAAATGATGGTGCGAGCGATACGCGACAACCAAGTCGCGGGTGAAGTTCGCGTCGCGGCCGACGGCAAATTTGCCATCGACAAACTGGGGCCCGGCCCGGTTGGCATCATCATCTTTGGACCGCTGGGCTTTGCCGCCACGGCAATTGAATTGGTTCCCCCACCCGCTCGCTCGGCAACTCTCGGCAACGAATCCGAACAGCAACTTGTGGCAAACCTGCAATCGACAGCCGCTCCTGGTATCAACTTGGAAATCGCGCCCCTGGCAGACGTCTCCTCCGTGGTGATGAACGAACCGAGTGAACAATCTGATAGCGGTTCTCTGCCGCTGGAAGTTCCTCCACCAACCACACCGGCAGGCGGCATGGTGGGCGGATCCGGTGGTGGATTCGGCGGCGGAGGTGGAGGCGCTGGTGGTGGTGGACTTGGCGGCATCGGTGGATTGGCAGCCATCGGCGCGGTCATTGCTGCCGTCGCGGCCAGTGACGATGACGACCCACCGTTCATCCCCACGCCAGTCAGCCCCGCGCTTCCCTGAAGTCACCTTTCGCTCCGCCGAAAGTAATCGAAGTCGTCTTTCGCTCCGCCGAAAGCCGACCAAATTCGGCCACGTTCCGTAGCAAATCGCTACCACGCGTGCAGACTAATGCTCCTCCGCCGCCAGAATTTCCGCGGCCGGCTTTTCCCGTTCGCTCGTAGCAGATCGAGTGGGATCATGGGAAAATGCAGCATCGCGCCCCAAGAAATAAAGCAGGTGAAAGATCGCGTTGATGCCCAGCACACCGGCGATCGCCACCACCAAGCCAAATCCGCTCAGTCCTTCATGGATCACCGTCCAAACAAACTGGCCGATACACAGCAGCGACACAATCAACAACGTCGGTTTGCGGGAAACCAACTGCACAACGAACGCTCCCAGCGGGGCTCCTAAAGCCACCACCGGTGCCGCTGCCAGCCAGTTTGCATAGACCTCTGGATCGAGGTAGTAGCGACTGGGGTTTACATATGAAAGCCCCACGTTGACGGCAATTCCCACAACCGAAGTAAAAGCCATCAAGACCACGGAAGTTGGAATCGCGATTTTCAAATCAGCGCGGTACAGCAACACCAGCGTCGCGTACACAATCATATCGATTCCCACACCCGTTATCGAAGCCACGATTCCCCCCGTGACCCCGACGGCGAATCCTAAAATGCTATTTCGCCCCTGCCACCGCCGGCTCACGCCTTGAGCGGCGATCAACTCTGGCAGCTTGACCAAGTGCATCAGCCCAAAGCTGCACCAGATAATGGCAAAAGCCAGCTTGACCCACATGTCCGGCATGAACGGGGCCAACGCCACCGCGCCAAAGGGAGTTCCCAACAACACGCCCAACAAAGCCGGTTTCAACAACCCCCAGTAAACCGGCTTGCGCGAAGAGAAAATGTAGATGCTCGCCGATACCATCCCAACCGACTGCACGGCCAAACCAAAATTTCGCCCCAAAGATCCCGGTAACTCGAACAACAACACCAACACCGGAAAACCAACCGTCCCACCTCCCATCGGTGTCGAGCCGGCGATATAAGATCCGAAAGCCATCGCCACGGCAATCGACCAATGCGATGTCACTGTTTGCCAATCATCATTGACAATGACCAGCAAAGTCCAGCCGAGAAAAAACAGCAACAGCCAAGCGAAGAAAGGGAGCAGCTGTCGCAACGGGGACCGCCCAGTTCTATGCACGATCGGATTACCCATCGAGCTGGTCTTCATGCGGTTTTCTGGCCAGCTTCAACAGACGAGCTAACTCCGCCAGTTGACGCGAACTGAGATGCCCCAATTGACGCTCGTTCATGTCCAGCAACAACTGGGACATCTCGCCCAGTAACGCTCGTCCTTGCTTGGTGATCGTGACTTCCACCACGCGACGGTTGGCCGCCGATCGACTCCGCTCGATCAAGCCTCGTTTGCCCAAGCGATCAAGCATCCGCGTGGTGTCGGGCGAACGAGAGACCAGGCTCCGCCCCAAGTCCATCGTCCGCATGCCGGCGGGGTGAGCGACGTCTAACAACCGCAACGCGTTATATTGCTGAGCAGACAGTTCAAACTGGCCAAATAGCTCTTCTTCGATGGCCTTCAAACGATCGTAGGTCCTCCATAATTGGAGAAACACTTCTTGCTCCACGGAGTCAAACTCCGGCACACCCTCGCGGTTGTTTGTCGCTGGTTTATCCATGGTGCCACGATGCTTGTTGAAACAACAGTTGTCAAGACAAATGATGTTAACAGGCTGTCAAGTTGCCCCCGCGCCCAAGGGGCGGCCCTTCAATTCACTCGCGCGCCCACAACCGTATTCGGCACGCCGCCTCGCACGCACGCCGCCGGAAATCAATCACCCAGCCGCCCAAGTCTGCGCGGAGCAGGACGGAAGGGTGGGTGACGATACGAGGCCCACATTGATCGTGTCGAGTCACGAACGATCACTCTCTGTGATCGGCGACAAGTCAAGTGCTGGCTACCGAGCGAATGCCATGGAAGAGCACATCACAGCTCACGAATGCGGACGTTTCGAAAGCGAATATCGTTGGGTTGACCATGATCCTGCAACCCGATGTAACCTGACAGCGGACGATCCTTCATCGGCGTTTGATCCAATTGCACGTCAATGATCGGTTCGCCATTGAGTTCCACTTGCAGATGCTGGCCGACGCAGGTGACAACCATGCGATTCCACTCTCCTGGTGGCCGCGACATGTTTTTACTCGCCGCCGCCTCGGTCCCAACGATGCCGCCGTGATCATGGGAACCCAGTGGGCCCTGTTTTTTCGAAGAATCAAGAATTTGAGCCTCAATACCTTGTTTGACTGGATTGCCGCGATCGGCCACTCGGAAATAAACACCGCTGTTCCCTCCGGGCGGATAAGCGTATTCCAGATCCAACACAAAATCTTTGTATTCGCGTTCCGACCACAGATAAGCATCATAGCGCTGCCAACCCTTTTCGCCCTCGCGTGGCTTAATGGTCAGCACGCCGTCAGCCTCATGCACCCAGTTACCGCTTGTCTGCCAGCCGGCCAAGTCGCTGCCGTTGTAAAGTGGTTTAAACGCACTCAAATCTCGCAGGCGAATATTCTTCCAGCGAACTTCATACGGTCCTTGCCCAGGTCCAATCCCGTGGACTTGCAAGCCGATAAAGCCTGCGGGGTGCGAGGCGAAGCGTTCGGGGTGGACCAAGTCGGAAATTGGCTGACCATTGATCCAGGTTTGAATGCGATCACCGTAAGCGACGACGTGATATGCATTCCACTGACCATCACGAAAATGGTTGTGGGGCTTGCGGTCTTCGTCTGGGGTCATCCATCCGCCAGCCGCTTCGCCATAGACGTAACCAGCCATCTTGTCGGTGGAAATTTCCACCTGCGGCCCGTTCACGCGTTCTTGCGGATCATCATTTTTCGTCTGCGAACGAATCTGCACACCGGAGTTCAGTCGCGAATCGACTTTGACTTCAAAGAACAATTCAAAATCGCCAAACTGCTGATCAGTGCACAGGAACGAGTTGGGACTACCCTCGGAGGTCTTGCCAACAATGGTCCCATCCTCGACGCGATAACTGGCTGTGCCGTTTCGCTGTGTCCAACCGGAGAGGTCATCCCCATTGAAGAGGTCAACAAAGCCAACCGCATCGTCGGCTCTCAGCGACGGCGAATAGATCAGCAAACAGGCGAGGGCAAACAGGATTGTTTTCATTTTTTGCATTCCGTGGTGGGATGGCAGGGGAGGAGGGGGGCTTACGATGGCAGTCAAGCCATTCGGCAATCCGAGAAAAACGAACTCCCATCATAACTAGTTTCCGCAGAACCGCGGGGACAGCTTGACAATAGGCACCAAGTTTGGTGCCAAAATTGGTGCTGTCAAAGCCCCCGCCATTAGCGACCAGCTTGTAAACCATGTTGACCGAAACAAAGACCAGTCCGAAATCAGCGGCCCCGCGAAATGAGCGCACGCTGCCTGGCGGATGTCACCGAGCTCCGTGGCTGGAGTTTCGTTCGGCGGCTTCAAACAATTGGTGCATCCAGACCCTAGTTCTCTTAACCAGATACATCACAACACATTCGGGATAAAGATCTAACCTCACGTATCCCCTGGAACCGCTAATGAGTTGTGCGCTCGCGTTTTCATCAAGCGAAGCGTTACCGTTGAATCGAGGATAAATCAATTCAAGAGGTTGTTGGTCCGCCGACTCCTGTGAAATTGGCCGGACAGCAAGTGATCCACCAGCGTGAGATGTCAATCGAATGTCGACGTTTGAGCTTGCTGTTGGTTCAATGTTGTCGAGCTGGGTTACAAATCGCATCGACGAATGGGACGGCGCGAAAATTACCCGCTTGCCTTGGCTTGCCACGAAGTCATCAAAGCCGCTCTGGCAGACTGACAGCACGATCTCTTTCCGCTCTTCGTCAACTATCTGCAACAACTCCGTGCCAATTCTTACGTGCTGACCAGCCATCGATTCCAGCCCACGAGCAACGACTTTGCCTGCGACTTCCGCGCGGATGGTCAGACTTTGGTACTGACGACTCGCTTCGCTGGTTTGTTTCTCAATCGCCCGCTGCAAAGCGACTTCCGCTTGGTAGGCGGCAATGTCACGTGCCATGTGATGACGTCGGCTGCGCACCTGTGACTGCTGAAGATCCATTTGAAGGCACAGAAGCTTGACTCGCAAATCGTCATTCTCAAGCTCGATCAAAGCATCACCGGGCTTCACGGAATCGCCGTTGTTAACCCAGATTTTTTTCACAATACCGGAGGCGTCGGCGCGGATGATCGCTGGGTTGCTGAACTGGACGTAAGCTGGCGCAGATACCTGCACCGGCCAAGGGAGAATGAACAAGAATAAGAGTAAACCCAAGCAGATGGGCGTGGTTACCAATGCTATCCACCTGAAATCCGGCGTGTTAGCCTGACGTTTCCCAAAAATCAATTGGCCGAATCGGTAGCCGGGGAGGCCGATCCACATTGCGATACCGAGAATTGAGAGCACGATGCCAAATCCATACAACAGCGACGTCGCGAAAATCGAGAGGGAGACGTAGATAAAAATTCGCCAGCAGAATGCCGCCACCCCGTACGACTTAATGACCAGTCCACGACCGCGCAAACTACCGGCCGGCGGGACTTTCATCCCCAGCATGTACCGTTTGCCAAGATAATGAAGATGTTGTTGTCCCAATTGCGCCAGGTTGGGAATTCCCAAGAGATCCGAGACAATGTAATAGCCATCGAATCGCATCAAAAAATTAGCGTTAAAGAACAAGGTTGTGAGACTGCCCGTCAACATTACGTTAAACAAATGAAACTTCAAAACAGGGTCGTTCGTCATGCACCAAGCGAGCGTTGCCAGCCCGGCAATCATTAATTCGACGTACATCCCAGCGGCAGAGACTGCGATCCGCTGCCACTTTGATGGAAAGCCCCAGCATGAAGTCACATCGACGTAGGGGATCGGGATAAACAGTAAAAAGACAATCCCCGCCTCCTTGACTTGACCGCCAAAGCAATGACAGAACAAGCCATGTGCCATTTCATGGATGAACTTCATCAACACAAACGTTGCCGCTATCCAGAGCCATGTGTGCGGTGCAAGAATACCACGCCCGGCAATGGCAATCGATTGCCAGTTTTGAAACACGCAGACCAAAGCCACCAACATCAAGGCGGACCAAATCACTAGCATTGACTTGGAGGCAATCCATCCCACCCTTGACGAGGCGGTCTGGAAAAATGACGCAGGTTGAAAGAGAGGTGTTTTTATGAATAGCGGATTCAATTGCGAGACCAAGCGGTGTTTTTTCTGGGTCTCCAAGTGTTCGCACAGATAATCGAAACTGGCTTGGCCGCCACCTGAATCCGAGACTGGTTCGGCGAGTCGATTTTGAATCAGCCAATGGGCTGTCCCCAAAGCGTCGCGAACGCTGAGGGCATCTTCACCCAGTCTGAACGCGATTTCTTGCACCGCTTCTTGAACCGTTGTCGAGCCATCCAGCAGGGATATGAATGCGTACTCAGCGATCCCAATTTGAAAGTATTCAGAAGAAGTCCGGTTTTTGACGATGTAACTGAGTTCACCAACATCCTCTTGTAACTCGAAACTTAACTCATCGCGGAGCCGCAGCCGAAGATTAGCCAACTCAAGTGATTCGGTAAGGGGTTGATGGTTCACTGTGTCATTTCGTTTGGGCGGATGAGTAAAAATCAACGTAACAGTGCGAACACTTTTTCTACCGGTCGATGAAACAGGATCCAACCCACAGGACGCAAACCGATGCTGATCTTCGCGCGGCCTTGCATTCCCGGCTTAAGACGTTGTCCAGCATTTTGGATGGAAGCTTCCGCGACAAACACGTTGACATTGTTGCGAACCTCGGACATCGGATGAATGGATTGAATGCAGGCTGAAACCGGGGCGAAGGGATTGCCGTCGAGCACGATCGTTGTTGCCTGTCCAACCTCCAGATACGCCACATCGGATTCGGGCACGTCCACCTCGAGCTTGAGTTCTTCCAGGGGCGAGATTTCCATCAAGACGTCTCCCCGTCGGACCGGGGCTCCGCGGACGTCTTCCAAATCGCCACGCAAGACGATGCCGTTTGTTTCGCTCTTGATTATAAGATTTTCCAGTCTCATTTGTGCTAATTCGATTTTAGCATTTAATTGTGCTATCTCGAATTCTGATATCTTTGTGGCCGCGGCGTCTCGAGTTGAACGATTGACGTCTCGTTTTTTGGCTGCCGATTCCCGTTGCGCGGTAAGATCACTTAGCTCCAGAATCAACTCACGATCGTCCATCCTGGCCACCGGCTGGTTGCGGCTGACGAGGTCACCCGTTTTGACGAATGCTTCCATTAAAATACCGTCATGAGGGGCGATGGCGAAACGCCGCTCGGTTGGCTGGAGCACGCCGGGACAATCGACGCGGTGTGGCATTGGAATCGCCAGCAGCAAGAAGACCGCGATGATTGAAAGCGTTGTGATCCTGCCAGCTTTCCCTAGCGCCCATTTGTGCGTTACGTGCTTCAGTCTTTTAATTGGGCCGGCCGTCGCACGGGCGGAAACGTCGAGGGCGTCGGCAAGAAAACGGCTTGCGACTTTCGCGAAGCGAATTGCCTTTTCACTGTTTTGATTTGATGGCAAAACGCACAGCCACGCGCCCAGTATCTTGCCACTTGTGGTTATCAAGGGGGCGGTGACAATACGCAAATTGGGGTTGGTCTCGATGAATTTACGATGCGCTAGTTTCATGCTCCGATCATTGCCTGAATTGTCTGGCAGCACCGTCACCGAATTTCGAACCAGCGTCTCATTCAAGACCGACTCGATTAACTGTGATTGGCCACCCGACTCGTCAATGTCTGATGTTCCCGAGATCGCTGCAAGCTTTGTTCGTTTACCGTTTTTTCGCCGCGAAAAACCAACAGCGATGGTTTGCGCGTCCAAAAAATCCGCGAGTCGATTGGTCGCCAGCATGGCTGCTCGATTTGGCTGGTCGCAGGCAGCGATTTCTGCCATCAGCTCTGCAATCGCGGCGGTCGCGCTGATTTGCCAGTCGAGTGCTTGCCTCGAATCGCGTTCCGAAGATCTAGCAATGTAACATCCAACTAATTGCAAAATCAGCAGGAACGGACCTGCCGGCGCGTCATTTAAATTTAAAGCGAGGCACAAACATTCCACCGCCTGATTTTCCGGCCCCTCAATTTCAACTATCGGTGTCGCAATGATCGTTAATTCACCGCTGCTGGTGACGATAGCCTTGGCCTTTCTCAGCGACGATTCAGCAGTTGGCAATAGTGAAGATCGAACAAGGCCGAGTTGCTGGTCAATGATCCCGCTATCCTCAATCCGGCACGTCAACGGTTGATCGCCGGAATGATAAAATTGACCGCACCAAATGGCGTTGGTAGACCTTCTCGCTAATTTGACAGATTCCCTGACAAGTTCCTGGTGATTGGCCGATGACCGCGTAATTAGCTCCAGCTCGGTTTGGATCGCATCAAGGGATGTCGATTCGGAATCCGGGCACATCTCGGTTTGTCGGCTTTGAACGCTGCGAGCCAAGTGCGCGCCGCAGTGGCCGCTTTCTTTGACGTTGGCTTGCTTAACGAATGGTTGGGTCATCTGAGGCCAGTTTGATGCGGACGATCAATTGCTTGAGGGAAATTGAGGCAGGTGCAATCGGCTTGGCCGTTCGTCACCCTGTCAAGCTTTTATTACTGCTCACTGCTCAATTTGGGCAAGCTGGCAGTGGGAATCGCAACAACGGGAACGTGAGTTTTTGCCGTTTGGTTTTGATTCTGGTCGATCAGATGTTTTCGTTTGCTGACGACCTGGTTTAAAACCTGAGCAAGCCGTTCGACGGTCGTCCACGGCATCGCCAGGCGAGTATGAATGGGTAGCGACTGACCCTGTGCATTACCTGAGTCTTTGATCAATCCCGATGAGAAATCTAGCATCAATTCTTCGGTGCCGGGACTGGCCAGAAACTGGGTTGCGTAAGTGATTTCCGATTTATCGTATCGAACAGCGATGTCCTTGCTGGGATTTGGCGTCTTAGTGTTCATTTTCGGTACTCGACAAGTCGTTTTGAATGGCATTGGGTAAAGTGAATTTCTGCGTTCGTGCTGCGGCCATCGTTGCAACGGCGTCCTTCGCCGGTGTTGAGACTAAAAGGCATCGAAGGCCACTTCGATATTGCCCCTGCTGGTTGTCGATGGTCAGTTCGACTCGCACCGTACCGCTATTTGAATCGGTAACGGGGGCCACAAAATCGACCGTCGCCAGCGCGGTTTGATCGGTGGCAGGGAAATGGACGTTGGTTTGGTCGCCGCGTTTCATACGCATGGCTTGAACCGTGGTCAGAAAATAACGGATACGCAATTGATCAAGCCGCACGATGGTGGCCACTTCACTTTCGGAAATCGTGATTGCTTCCCCTTCCTGGCGGGGCAGTTCCAACACGACTCCGTCCGTCGACGAGCGAATAATTCGCCGTTCGACTTGCGCCTCGATCCGCTTTATTTCCATTCCAATGGCTCGGCTCTCGTCATTCGCCGACTGCAGCTGCGCGTTGGCAAGATCGACTTCCAATTGGGCCTGCCGGACCTCCTTATCGCTGGCATGCTTGCTGATAAACAGCTGCTGCATTTGCCTCAGATGATATTGTTTTTCCTCAAATGTCGCTTGAGCAGCCTGGATCTTACCCCGCGATTCAAGTTTAACTTTCGTGGCGTTCAGTGAAGCCTCAAGCACTTGACAATCCAGCTTGCAAAGGATGTCTCCGCGTTTCACAAAATCACCCTCGGCCACTAAAATCGATTCGATCACGCCGGATTCGGAAGCCGCGATCCTGACAGTTTTAAGTGGCTCGGAAAATCCCTCATCAGGTTGTACCTGAGCGGAGGCCCGACCGGCGAAGGCGAGGAAAACCAGGCTGAACACGGTTTGCCAGATGATAATCTTGGTATGCTTCATGATTTTGCTTAACTCAGCGTCTGCTTGATGTCGTCTAACCATAATTCCTCTCGCATAATCTCGCAGCGTGATTGGTAGCTATCACGTTCGGCCATGTTTTGGATTTTTTGTATCTGCTGATCAAACACGGCGTTCGGACTTCCTTCTTCATGATGACTTAACTGACGCAGTGTTCGTGAAAAACTCGAGTCGTAGCGGAGTAAAATTTCGTCGTCCGCGGACACGTGAAACTGTCCACTCCCCGGTTCGCCCTGACGACCAGCTCGTCCCAACAGCTGGCGATCGACTCTGCTGGACTGATTTCGCTCATAGCCAATTACGTGAAGTCCTCCCGCTTCCAGAGCCAAGGCATCGGGCTTGATATCGGTTCCTCTTCCGGCCATGTTGGTGGCGATGGTAACCGATCCGAAACGTCCTGCTTGCGCAACCAAAGTGGCTTCCTCGGCATCTTGGATCCCGTTAAGAACCTCGTGCCGAATTGACTCTGCTGTTAAACGCGACGACAGTCGTAGACACTGTTCGATCGTGCGCGTGCCAACGAGGACGGGTTGCCCATGCCGGTTTCGCTCGATCAAGTCGGTTACGATTGCCGCTATTTTGTTTTCTTCCGACGAATAATAGCGGGGGCTATATTCCTGCCGTTGCGAAGGCTTCCGTAGCGGAATCGCAACGATCGGTAACCCGTGATTGGCAAGTAGTTCACGCTGGTGTCCCCTCGCGGTTCCCGTCATACCGCAGAGCATGTCGTATCGTTGGAAGTATCGTTGCCGTGAAATCCGCGCGAGCGTGCGATTTTCCTCGGTGATCGCAACCCCTTCTTTCGCTTCAACCGCCTGATGCAATCCATCGCGCCAGTTGCGATCACGAAAGATTCGCCCGGTGTATTCGTCGACAATTTCGACCTTGCCCTCCCGCACGACGTAGTTGATATCGCGAAGCATTAGGAACTTGGCTCGAAGTGCTGACTCGACGTAGCTTTTCCAAGGGCGTAGCAAAGCAGTATGCTGTATCGACCTTACAAGTTCCCCGGCCCGATCGAGATCAGCCAAAATGTCGAACGGAGTGCGGGCCAGATCAGCATTCGCATTGAATCCAACGTCGCTCTGAAGCAGGACTTCGTCGCGGCGCGCGTGTGCCTTGCGAGACCCGGCGGTGGTTAAGAACAACGACTTCGTCTTTCGATCGATGTAATAGTCAGTGTCAATCTCGAGCTCGGATGCCATCTCGCGGGCAGCATGATAGACCGACAACATAGCGGACTTCCCCATTCCACCAGAACTCAGCACCAACGGCGTGATCGCCTCGTCAATCAACACGCTGTCAATCTCGTCGATGATCGCGGTTGCGTGCCCGCGTTGGCATTCGACGGGCGTCGTTTCATCCGGCCCGCATAGATCGCAGCGCAATCTGGAACCAAGTCGTTCCGGACCCAGCGACCTGAGTGCAATCTGATCTCGCAAAAAATCGAAGCCAAGCTCATAGCTTGTCGAAAACGTGACATCGCATCGGTAAGCGGCCCTTTTTTCCGCCGGCGATGCTCCGTCTTTCGAAATTCCAACGCGAAAACCCAACAGTTGAAGCGACGGTTTCAAGAAGCCGAAATCCCGTTCGGCCAGGTACTTGTTAACCGTCGCGACGTGAACGCCCCGACCCGACAGGGCATGCGCGACAATTGGAAAAACACTGGCCAACGTCTTGCCTTCGCCAGTTTGCATCTCGGCGATTGCCCCCCGACACATGGCAAGGCCCGCGAGAACCTGAACGTCGTAGGCGGCCAGTCCCACTGTCCGGATGAGTGATTGTTTTGCGAGTGCCATTGCCGGGATCAACAGCGATTGGTCAGTCACTTCGATACCTCGAGCCGCTTGTTCTCGCAACGTATCCGCGCGCTCCCGCAGTTTGCCATCCGTTTCCGACTGCAGCAAAGTGTTCAAGTCATTGACGGCGCATAACCTCTTCGTGTCCCGACTCGCTGGCTCAAAGCAACGATTCCAGATTCTGTCGCGAAAGCTATCAAAGCGTTTGGATGATTTCATCGTTTTCAGAATTGTCATTAGCCGGTGTCTATCGATGCCGAAAGCTGGGGCCTCGAGTCCGCGATTAGGATGGAGTTATTTTTTACTGGTGAAAGGAAGTTGCCGACCCTCTAGACATGGATTCGGTCAGTCAAACAGCGGTTACCGAATGTTGCGTATCGTTAGTGTTAGCGAGCATAACTTAGGTTGAAAAATTCCATTTGCGTTCTCTTGGCCAGCCTTGTAAAAATCAGAGCCTGGTTCATTTTCAGGCGACGATTTATTTTCTATTCATCCGAGGAACTCGGGCGTTTACCGTTTTGAATCCGTACCAAGTAAGCTGCGTGGCACTCATTCAATCAATTCGTTCATTCTTGCCGACTCTTTTTCCAAGATCATCGTGGGCAATCCGCCGACACACGCGACACCATCCTTCACCTGTTCGTACTGCAACAGGGTCCCGGTGGCTCGCTTTCGGTTGATGATCGCCAGATTATACGTCGTTTCGGCTTTGGCGAATTCAAACTCGGCGGCCGTCAGCTGCACCTGGGCGTTGAGCAATTCGTCGAGGTAAAGTCCGATCGTTGACTCTTTGCCCGGGATGGCTGCCCAACGTTGTTCCAGGTACTCCAGTCGTTTTGCCGCAGCTTGCATCGCAAAATATTTTGCTTTGAAATCACGGTTTGCCGTACGTTCCTCGCGGGCAGAAACCTTAACCTCCAACAGAAGTGTTTCCACAGTTGCGCGAAATTGGTTTTGCAGCTGTCTCAACTCCAATGCGCGGCGCTTATGACGAGCCTTTGCCGCGCGATTGCAAACGGGAATTTGATACTGAAATCCTATTGAATAGGATGGTTCACCCGTGCTGAATTGATCGACCCAAGCGTTCCCAAAATCACTTTCTCCTCGCAACCCGGCAACGTAAGTTTCCACCACCAAATCCAGTTGGGGCATCAATTCATTACGAGACATACCCAGGCGAACACCGGCGGCCTTGATTTGTTTTATCGACTGGTTGACTTCAGGTCGTAGTTGCAACGCGGTGGACAGGATTTCGGAAATTTCGAATGGTTCGGAACGACGGATGGGAGTTTCTGTCGGAATCAGCTCCAAATTCACGGTATTGGCAAGCCCAGGAGAATTTACCAGTGCGTGGATTCTATCCTGGGCGTTGCGAACAGCCATCTCGGCGCGGACAAGGTCCGATCCTCGCTGCGTCACCGCCGCTTCCACTCGAACGAGTTGACTGCCAATAACATCAACGCCACTCCTCGCATTTAGCTCATTCAGAATTTTCTCCGCTCGCAAAAACAGTTGCTGTTTCTGCACAAGCGCAACCCGCTCTAGGTAGAGAGACCAGTAAGCACGGGTGACTTCCAACAAATGGGATTGTAGTTGACGCGAGAATTCGTCTTTCGCAATGTCCGCATCGATCTCTGCAAGTACAACTAGGCTGGTGTTGTAGACTCGTCCGCTGCCGCGTCGCAGTGGTTGTGTGTAACCCAGGCGAATCCGAGATGTGATCTGATCATTGGGCTGAAAAAAAGTTGAGTTGGTGTTTTGAAAGCCAAACTCTTGGGCGATTTCCACGCGTCCGCCAAATTCGTTTTTGCGACGCAAGCCGACATCAGCCGACAGTTGATTGTTTCGAAAGCGCGGGGATCCGCCCGTGGTTAGGACATTTCCGACAGGGTCGCTGAGATCATCCCAACGAGTATTCATGAATTGTTGCCAATCGAAAGCAGCGCTCGCTTCAACAATTGCAGTTTGACGGATGAAGGGCAAATCGCTGAATACGTGAACCTGCGCTGAATGCTCGAGTGTCTCCACAATCAAAGAATCGAGGTCGACGCTAACGGCTTGCGTGCCCGACTGAATGCGGTTTGTTAACGACTCCTGCCACCAGGGCCGGTAGTCGTCTGGCACCTCCGGGATAGCGACACGCGAGCTTTCCTCGATGCGATAGGTCTCGGCAGCAACCTGGATCCGCTGGTGGTAGTCAGCGATACTGGCTGACTCGTTTTGGCATGCAGCTACCACGGCCGAACATGAAGCGATTACGAGCGAAAAACAACCAGCCGCTCGCCAATTCAAGCGAAACTTTGGCTTGGATCTTAACGACGAGGATTTTCTGGAAGGATACAATAACAACATTCGAATCCATTCGTAGAGAGCTGCGGCAAGATTACTCGCGATGCGAAGCCGGAAGTAACGCCGTGATTCCATTGACCAAGCCACCTCGAGCAACGCTCAAACGGCTACGGGCAAACACGCAACCTGATTACGTCCATCGACCGCACGCGGGGGGATACCGCTAGCCAAATGGCTTGAACACGCAACTTTGGCGTCACGATCTTGGTGAAAAGTTTGGGTTATTCCAACTGAAAGGACTCTGCTACGGGCTATTGTGGCTCACACGCAACAATGATCCTGACCTCGATGGAACGACGTAAGCCCCAGTTAAATAACCCATACATTTACACCGCCCCCCTCCCTCCTACGGTTGCAATTAGAATCACCCCGACAGTGATACTGACCGCAATCCTTAAACTTCACCGCGCGTGCGCTCTCTCGCGGAGGCATACCAGATGCCGATGATCGCCGGGGACAGCGCTCGCTGGGAAATCCCGCGGGAGGCTAGCCCAGTTGAGGAGGGGTTGTGGCTTCCGAGAATTGCGTTGGCTCATTATTTTGCCGATGCATTCGTCGAACTGACATTCAATTGGTACAGATGATTGCGCCAACCCAGCTGCAATGGATTGTTGTTAGTTTCATGCATCGAATTAATCGTGTTATATGCCGAATTCCGCTCCACACTCTGGATGGTATCACGCTCAGTAAAGAACAACGAATGATGCGTGGCCGGGTGGAAGTATCGTCGCATATTAAATCCATTTACGTTGTTCACTTCGGCTTGAATCGGTGCCGTCTGCTCCACGGTCATGCGATGGGGTACTTTCCAAATGACCGTGTTCGGGAAATTCGCGAGCCAATTGCCTCCAGCATCCGCAACCACTTGACGCTCGCCAATGATGTTTCCTGACTCATCGTAAATCTTCAGATTCAACGTGGTACCGGGTTCAGCCAAACCGCTGAAGATTGGATCGACCGGTACCGGCTGGATCATGCGAGCATCCTCACCACGTTCGACGCCATAAATTTCGCGATCGTTGCGATCAAAGGGATCACGGAAATTGTTGAAGCTGTCAAAGGCAAAAACCAGCACCTCGTCGGCAGCCGTCGATGAATCATTTGAAGGATTCAGGTCCGGCCCGTTCGTGCCGTCGTCGGCCACGGTTGCCGTGTTGATGATTACGTTCGCCAGGGGATCCTCGATCACAAACGGAATCGTGACGTAAATCGTCAAGGTCGCCGAATCGCCTCGCCCATCCAGTTCACCGATTTGCCAGACCAGTTCCCCGGTGGCCGAATCATAGGTCACGTTTGCCGGATCGCTGGTCGTCACGTTATCACGATCAATGATGGTCACCGGCAAGCTGTCGGTGACCGTAACACCGGTGCCATTCTGGTTTCCAACGTTAGTAGCGACAATTGTGTATTCAAATGAATCCCCAACCATGGCAGTTTTGGTCAAGTTGGATGTTTTGACAATTTCGTAATCGGGTGTCGCATCCAATCCGGCCGGATTGATCGAACTGTTATCGGACAGATCAGGATCATCGCCGTTGGCACCATCATCCGTGACGCTGGCGGTGTTGGTAAACGACGCTACCAGAGTGCCAATAGGATCTAGAACCGTGACCGTCACCATCAAAGTCCGGGTCCCTCCGCCACCGGCAAGTGTACCTGCGTTCCAAACCAGGTCGCCTGTAAGCGGATCATAAATCACATTCGTTGCGTCGTCCGTGCCGACCGAAAACCTTTCCAGCACATGCAGTGGCAGCCTATCGGAAACAACAACACCTGTGCCATCCTGGTTCCCGTTGTTGACAACCTGCAGAAAGTAATTGAAAGTCTGCCCCGGGACCGCCGCCGTGGACAAATCATTCGATTTGATGATTTGATAGTCAGGTTGAGCCGTA
>CAZHTX010000020.1:15581-25998 GCA_964535475.1 uncultured Pirellulaceae bacterium | reverse complement strand
AAGCAATCCGAATCCCTCGCTCACGCGTCGGGTTATGAAAGTGCTAAGCGGGACGGTCTCGTTAGCGTCCGGTTCCAAGAAACCGTGAGCTAGCGCTCAACGGCTGATAGAACCGAAATAACTGCCTGCCGCTTCGCCGTTCAATGAGGAAATAATGACTTCACAATTCAATCAACGTCTGCTGTCAACAGCCCTGCTGGGGATGATGTTTGCCGCAGCGGTTGTTTGTTGCCCCCTGCCCTCGGCCGATGCACAAGGGCTTCGCTTGCGTCATATTTGCCGCTTGAAGGGACAGGAATCAAATACGTTGCAGGGTCTCGGGCTGGTCGTCGGCTTGCGAGGCACCGGCGACAGCGATTCGGCGAATACCTCCCGGGCACTCGCCAGAATGATGCAATTGATGGGTGGCCAAATCGGTGTCGATGCGCAAGGCAGACTTGATCCCTCCGAGTTGGCGGACGCCAAAAACGTGGCGACTGTGATTGTCTCCGCGGAAGTGCCTCCGGTGGGAGCCCAGCAAGGAGATAAGCTTGATTTGGTTGTTAACGCGATCAGTGCTAAAAGTTTGGAAGGAGGGTACCTCGTGCTCACTCCGTTGCTAGGACCCCAAGCTAACAACCCCACTGTCTACGCGATGGCGTCGGGCCCCTTAAAGATCTCCGCGAACGGGCCAGCCACGACGGCCACGATTGAGCGGGGCGGTAAAATGGAAAGGACCGTGCAAGCACCCTTTGAAAAGGACGGCAAAATCACTTTGGTCATCGATCGCGATTTTGCCGATTTTGATACCACCCAACGAGTTGTGGAAACGGTCCGCGCCGATCCGCAAATTGTGATGGAAAATCGCCAATCACCCGGCAATCCCGCAGCACAAAAACAATTTGCCCGAGCCATTGATCAATTGCATGTCGAAGTCTTAATTCCCGACACCTATCGCGCTGATCCGATCAGCTTCATTTCCAGCTTGCTGGATGCGCCCATCGCACTCGAATCGAAATCGAATCGAGTAGTCATTAATGAAAGCGCCGGGATCGTGCTGATCGGAGAAAATGTTGAGATCGCCCCCGTGTTGGTTGCTTCCAAGAATATCCGTATCGAAGCGGGAGGCGGGCCGCCAGGTTTGTTGCCGCTCGACCCCAACGCTCCGGCGCAAACTGGTAACCCCAAACTCAAAGCGTTAGCAGATAGTCTCAACGCCCTCGGTATGAGTGCCGAGGATCTGATCGATATTATCAAAGAGCTGAAGGCTAAAGGCGATTTGTACGGTGAGGTCATTATCAACTAATCTGACCACGCCAGCGAGAGAGTCTAGGAACCAATCTGAAACCTGTGAGCCGACGGCGCTAGCCGCGGGCCTTTTTTATGGTTTTCGGATAGGTTCTACGCAAGCTTCTTTATTCACCCGAGTGAGTGCACGCTGATGGAAATTCGACCGCTACACGCTGATGTTTCACAGGCGGCCCGACCGCAGCCCGAGCTGGCGGCTGATCCTACCAAAGAGGCCTTTCAAGATTTTGTTGGCAATACGCTGTTCGGGCAAATGCTCTCGGCGATGCGCGAGACGCAAAACAAACCTGCTTATTTTCATGGTGGTCAGGGCGAGGATATTTTCCGTCAGCAACTTGATCAAATTTTAATCGAAGAGATTTCGGACGCTTCGGCCGAGTCGATTTCGGATCCCATGTACGAGTTGTTCAACGCGCAAAGGTATTAAGATGGTGATGCAGGTAAGTTGGTTGCAGGCGGTTGATAATTATCTCAACCAATTGGAAGAATCGCTCGATCAAATCGATCGTTGCGGCATGCTGTTTCTGGAACATACATCGCAAGGAAAGTTCGGCCGCATTGAGGAAGCGTCCAGTTTATTGTTGGCGGCGACCCAGGTGCTCGAGAAATTGCTTGACGCTCGCGGTGAGATCCTGCAGGCAGCCACGCCGGCAGGAGAACCGCGGCCGCGCAGCCTCCGCAGCGCGCTGAAGCAAGCTGGCGAGACCCAGCGACTGGAACTCGCCGAAGCGATCGTCGGACGAGTGGAAGCGGCCCGGCAGCAATCGATCACGCTGTTTGTGACGCAGTACCAGTTGTTTGAGACCAGCGAAATGGTGTTGCGAAAGTTACTCAATCAGGCTCCCGACCCGGGTACCTACGGAACTCAGGTGAAGCGTCAGGGTGGCGGGCTGCTTGATGACGCCGCCTAGGGGGTGGCGGGCCCCTGCTGCCCCCTTATTGCCGTGCTGGACGGGCTGACTCTAGCGATTTGTGAGGTGTCCAGTTAGAATGCGGAGAATCGTATGGGACCGGCAAATCACTGGTTTTTTGTCGGCTTTTCCGCAAGCCATCGTTTGTTGTTTGCGATGCAATGCGATAACTCGGCTCGCTTCCGCTCTAATTTTCTGCTGGAAATTGTCACATCATGCGCTATCTCACGCTCACCTTGCTGCTAATCATTGGGAGTCTCAGCTCGGCGTGTCCTCACGCCGTTGCTCAAATTGCTGGGCTCAAGTCGCGAATTCCTTACGATGCCAACATCGTCGTCGTCATTAATGCTGAGAAATTATTCGGCTCGGCCGCAGCCGAGCAGGGTCGTTGGGAAGCGCGTCGCAAAGCGGCTTTCGATGCTGGTTTGACCTTCCTCGCTCCCGATGTCAGCGGCGTCGTGTTGGCTGCCAAAATGGACCTGGAGTTTGGTAAGAATGTGTGGGAATTGGCGCAAGTACGGTTGAACAGCCCTGGGAACATAACCTCCGTGGCGGCGCGTTTTGGTGGTTCGATCGACAAAATTGATGGTCGCACCGCGGTCCGCCTGCCTAACGACTCAATCGTTGTCGAAGTCACAAACCAAATTTATGCTTCCCACACTCCCGCCAACCGGCAAGACGTCGCTCGGTGGTTGCGAAGCACTGACATGCGAGCCGTCGATGACACGCTGACTCCTTATCTGCTGGATGCCTTCGCCTACACAGAGAAAGTTGGTACGCCAATCATCATGGCCATCGATTTGGAAGGCAGCCTTTCCGAAACTCAAATCAAGCGACGTATCGATCGCGGGCCGCTCGCCTCGTTGCCCGCCGACCAACGTGCCGCGATTGTTACTGCACTCACGACGATTCGTGGAGCGACGCTCGGAATCACCGTCGGCGATAAAGCCATCGGTGCCATCCGCGTCGACTTCTCCAGCGACATCTCTGAAGTGTTAAAGCCCGTCGGTCGCGATATGTTGATTCGCGCCCTGGAGAGTCAAGGCGCGATGATTGGTGACATCGATGATTGGGAAGTTAGTTTTTCCAAGCAGACCATGTTGCTGCAAGGCCCGCTCAGCGAAAACGGATTGCGCCGCGTGATGAGTGTGTTGCAGTTGCCACCGTCGGTTGGCCAAGCCATGGATTTAGCAACGGAGACCGGTGGCACCAGCCCCGAGTCGCTGCAAAGGATCGCTTCGCAGCAATACTATAAGTCCGTAACTTCGTTGCTTGATGATCTCAAAAAAGAGAAACGGGGTGCCAACACCGTCACCGCTGGCGGTGTGGCGATGTGGTACGACAAATACGCGCGTAAAATTGACAACTTGCCTTTGTTAAACGTCGATGAAGCCTTGCTCGCTTACGGCCGCGATGTTTCTGAGCTGCTGCGTGGCGGCGAGAATGCCTTGCGGGCCGTCGGGATGCGATCGGCCACTCGTAAAGGTCTCAATGATGGTGGCACAGGTCAGGATACGACCTACGCGTACTCAGAGGGTTATAATGGGTACGGAGGGTATCGCACGGGGTATGCCTCGGGATACGTAAATCCTTATTACGCGAACCGTGAAAAGGGCCGCACCGACGCTGTCATTGGCCAACAAGAGCGGACTCGCGGCGCCGCCAGCGCCCAGCAAATGTGGCAGACGATCGAAACCGCAACTGCTGATATCCGTCGCGATATGACTGCCAAGTATCAAATCGAATTCTAAGCACCTCCGCATAAGTCATTAAGCAACACGGAATCAGCCGGAACGCGTTAGTGGTTTGTCAGAGTTCAGTTTTAGGGTTAGCCGTTTTGGCGCTAGCCACGGTTCATGCGACAAAACCGTGGTTAGCGGCAAAACGGCTCAAAAAGGCGACCCGAATTCTTAATCTTGACAAACCACTGGCCTCCGGTTTTTGAAGAACCGGCAGCTATCGCTCAACGGCTGATATCACCGAAAGACTTGTGGCGAGGCGTTTTGGCGTGCGGGTGCTGCCCCGCACGCGGTTTCCGCTTTTGGTATTGCCCAAGCGAGATATCATGCAACGCTTCTTTTGCTGCCTAACCGCTCTGCTTTTTTTACCGCATGGGTCATCGCCGGCCCAGCAAGCACGCGGCGCAACCGATTACTCGGCTGTAACCCGGGAGCTCGAAGCGGCGATTCGCTATGAGCTGGAAAGTAAGCGGCTGCCAGCGCTGTCGATATCCTTGGTGGCCGATGGACAAACGCTCTGGTCCGCGGGGTTTGGATTCGTCGATGGCGAGCAGAAGGTTCCAGCCACGGCCGATAGCGTCTATCGCGTCGGTTCGGTCTCAAAGCTCTTTACCGACATTGCCATCATGCGAATGGTCGAGCGGGGGATGCTCGATTTGGATGCGCCGGTTACTGACTACTTGCCAGCATTTCAGCCTGAGAATCCTTACCAGACGCCGATCACCCTGCGGCAGCTGATGTCGCACCGTTCGGGGTTGGTGCGGGAATCGCCGGTGGGAAACTACTTTGATCCCAGCGAACCCTCCCTGGGGGAAACGGTGGATAGTCTCAACCAGACGCGTTTGGTTTATCCTCCCGAGACAAAAACTAAGTACTCAAACGCCGCGTTGGCGGTCGTGGGAGCGGTTTTAAAATCGCAGACTGATAGTGGTCATCCAGCCTGGGTCCAGCAGCAAATCCTTCAACCCCTCGGCATGGCACATAGTGGCTTCGAACTCTCCGAGACGCTCGCCGCACATGCCAGCGTCGGTTGGATGCACACGTATGACGGTCGTCGCTTTCAGGCACCTGAGTTTTTGCTAGGAACGGGTCCCGCGGGGAACATGTTTTCCAGCGTCAATGATTTGGCAAAGTTTATCGAGGTCTTGCTCGGCAATGACGGGCAGTTGGCGGACGGGCAGTTGGCGGACGGGAAGTTGGCGGACGGGAAGTTGGCGGAGTCGCTGCTCGCGCCCGACTCGCTGGCCACCATGACCACTGTCAGTGCGCCGGCGGATGAGCGGGGACTAGAGCGGGGGTTTGGGCTGGGGTTTTACGTCGATCAATTTGCCGGCCAAAAACGGATCGGACATGGGGGAGCGGTTTACGGGTTCTCAACCCAGCTGACTCTTCTGCCTGAAAAAAAATTGGGAGTGGTGGCGGTTTCCAATTTGGACGGCAGCAACGGAGTCGTTAATCGGCTCGTCGATCATGCCTTGCGGTTGGTGTTGGCGGTACAGGCTGGCGAGCCATTGCCGAGTTATGAAAGGACGACCAGCATCCCGCCCAGCCGCGCCGGGGAATTAGTGGGTCGGTATCAAAATGTGGATGGCGAGGAGGTCGTTACGGTCAATGAGTTGGCTGGCCGCGTTTACATGCGGTATGGCTCCTTCCGCCGTGAGCTGAAGGCATCCAGTGAGACGGGGAAGATTCTTATTGATGATGTGCATGGTTTTGGAAACCAAGTGCAACGCGTTGAAAACGATCAATTGTTGATCGCTGGCAAACGTTATCAATCGCTTCCCGACGAACCGCCGGCTAACGCTCCAGAGCGTTGGAACGGCTTGATTGGCGAGTATGGCTGGGATCACAACACGCTGTATATTTTGGAAGAAAGTGGGCGCTTATATGCGCTGATTGAGTGGTTTTACTATTATCCGCTAACGGAGGTTTCTGAGGACGTCTTCGCTTTCCCCGACTATGGCTTATACCACGGAGAGCAGTTGATTTTCACACGCGACTCTGCCGGCGCGGCCGTCTCCGTGCTCGCGGCTGAGGTCGAATTTCAGCGCCGCTCGGTGGGGACACCCGCTGGAGAGACATTTCAGATTGAGCCCGTATTGCCGATCGCAACGTTGCGAGAGTCGGCCTTGGCTGCCGAACCAGCCCGCGAGGTTGGTCAGTATCGGGCGTCCGAGCTGGTGGACCTCTCAGCAGTTGATGTTAGCATCCAGCTCGATATTCGTTACGCCACCACCAATAATTTTATGGGGGCTGTTTTCTATCAAGAGCCGCGAGCATTCATGCAGCGCCCCGCCGCGGAGGCTGTGAAGCGAGCCAACCAGCAATTGCGAACCCGTGGACTAGGTTTGTTGATCCATGATGCCTATCGACCTTGGTACGTGACCAAGATGTTTTGGGATGCGACACCAGCGTCGATGAAAGACTTTGTGGCAAATCCGGCGAATGGCTCGCGTCACAACCGTGGGTGCGCCGTTGACCTGACGCTGTTCGATTTGGAGACCGGCAGTCCGATTGAAATGGTGGCTGGTTATGATGAGTTCTCACAGCGGTCGTTTCCACTTTATCCGGGCGGGACAACGCGGCAACGCTGGTATCGCGATTTGTTGCGACGCACGATGGAAGCCCACCAGTTTACCGTTTACGAATACGAGTGGTGGCATTTCGATTTCGCCGAATGGAAACAGTATCGCATCGGCAACAAAACTTTCGCCGAAATACAATAGCTCGGCCCTAGCCTGGGCTGTAAAAAACGGCGACGTCACAACCGCACTGGGGCTCGTCCGCGTCGGTTGAGGCTTTGGTGTTCTATGGCTTGCTCCGACGCCGGGGCGAATCGATTTTCGCCGAGCTTGCCTCGGTCGGGTGATGATCACCACCAGCAGCGAGCCGCGATGACTAATTGCGGGAATTTCGACTTACCTGCTGCGAGACAGCGAGGTTCGAAGTTAAGGCGCTCTGGATCAACGGATTTCATCGGATTCGGCGAGAACTTCGGCAAGCAATTCGCTCAGCTGAAAGTCGGCGGATTTACTGCGGATTTCCGCTTGTTGCTGTGCGTCGGAGCCGCGGTAGATGCCCCGCAAGTCCCAACGGCTACGATGGCTTCCTTTGTCGATCCAAATGAGTTTCGAGATGGCCGCGTCAGTCCGGGAAACCACGGGCAGAAACACTCCTTCAAATAGCTCCAACGTTTGGGAACGCTGCAGCTCTCCAGGTACCAATTCCCTGGGATAGATATCCAGTTTCAAGCTCTCACTCTTGTCCAGAAGCTGAAATAAATCTCCGATTTGCACCGCCTGTCGAACAACACTCTCGGTAAAAAGAAAGTCGGACGTTGCCAAATGGTTCACCAATTCATCAACTCGGCGCTGTGCGACTTCCGGTGCTACGACAATGTCGATGTCCTGCGTCAATCGTGGTTCGCCATATGCGGAACTGATTGAACCGCCAGTTAAGTGAAAAGGTAGATCGATCGAATTCGCAATCGAGACGAACTTTCCAATCGTTCTCTCAAATGCTTCAACGGGAAACATTGGAAAGCTGTTCCTCAATGAGCTTGACGATTTCCGGATCACGCTCGTAGAGCTTTAGTGCGACATGCCACTTAACTTCCTCGTCCGAAAGGTGTGGGGAAGCAGCACGAATTCGTCTAGCCATCTGTTGCCGAGTCCAGGCGAGCATCGCAGCGGTACGAGAAATTTTCTCGGCGGGCGACATGGCTTTCCAACGTCGATCGTACTCTAGCTCGATTTCTGTCGCGGTCATCAAACCTTACTCCTTGGATCTCAAACTTGCGATTCTACACAACTACCAGGGAGTCGAAAAAGGGTCCTTGAGCAAAAGGTGGGCGATTAGAAGGTAACGGGGGGAGTCTCTGAACAATCCGTGAATGGGGCGAGCCAAGTAGCTGCCACTTGTTGCTCCGATCCGGGGCAAGCCCGGCGGAAGCATGGAGTGAGACGGCTATCGCATTGTCCCCGGGGGAAGCCCGCGCCGCCACGATGCGAGCTTGTCTCGGTCGGGCGATGATCCTCACCAGAACACTCGCCCCGGGTTTTACCTCACGCCTCACGCCTCACGCCTCAAGACTCAAGACTATCTTCAAGCGGCTCGCCGCTGGCTATGCTGTGCTCGCTGAGCTTGGTAGCTGATCGCTTCCAGCGGTGCGCCGGCTTCGTAATTTAGCTGAATTACGATTTCATCATTGGCCGCGCACGTGAATGGGGTCTCCAGCGGCAGGATCAAGCACTGGTTAGGCCAATTGATCGCCCGTTGAGCCGACATGTCGATGGCGAGAATGTTTTGAGTCACAAGACGAATCGCGTTCAGGCAAGCATCCGTCGTGGCGGTAAATCGCAGGGAGGCTGACATGTCGAAGGGGGTCGTCTGGTCATACTGAAGTGTTTGATATGGCACCAGCGGGCTGATTTCCTTCGTCCGTGGCTGCTCCAGTTTGGCAGCTTGGAACAACGGCACCGGGGCAATGTAGCCAGCGTAATCAAAACATTGTTCCACCGGCTGACACATTAGAATCGACGCTTCGGGAACGAACACCGGCAGCTTGGTGCCAAAGCGTTGCACATAGTTCCGTTTGAACGCGCTGATCACTTGAGCTTGTTTTTCACGCAGCAATCCCACATGCAACATTTCACAAATCACCACATCGACCGGATGTTCTGGTAACCAGTGGGACGCATCCCCAGCCGAGATGGTGACCGCCTGTTCGAGTCCGTTGTTGGCGATCAACCGCCGCGAGCAATCGACAAGCTCAGGAATTCGTTCAACCGCTTCCACCGTCGCTCCACAGCGGGCCGCGAATGAAGAGAGCACCCCGGTGCCGCTACCCAGTTCGGCAACTCGCATCTCGGGAGTTACCAGCAACTCAATGGCTGACTTGAACCCCTCCATGCGGTCCTCGTCTTGGAGCATATTGTAGTGATAGGCCAGCGGGATATACTGCCCCAATGTTTGCTCTTCGCGGTCAGCTTTTATCTGACGATGATGGGCTTGGTTGAATGGTAAGATCATCGATCGGCGGGAAACTGATGGCGACACGTGGCGACCTCAGGGAGCAAGCGTGGAGAACGACCCCCGGCGGCGCGCTACCAGCGTGGGGTTTGTGGTCTTCGATAACCCCAGATCGGCCCGCAGAACAACCCCAATCCCGCTTCGGTTTCGCTTTCGCTCGGAATATCCACAGTTTATGACCAGCCATTCAGCCAGCCTCGACGAGACACCTTTCCGCGATCGTTTTGTCGTTCACGATGAACGCGTCGCCTACCTCGATGGGAACTCGCTAGGTCGATTGCCGAAACAAACCGCCCAGCGGATCGAAGAGGTGGTGAACCAACAATGGGGCACTCAATTGATCGCTGGCTGGAACGCGGATTGGCTCAGCTTGGCGAGTCGCATCGGCGATAAAATCGGCCAACTGATTGGTGCGGAAGCGGGGGCCACGGTGGTTTGCGATTCGACTTCGATAAACCTCTACAAACTGGCCTGGAGCTTACTTCGTTCGGCACGGGGCCGCGTGAAGATCATCACCGATCAGGCCAATTTTCCCTCGGACATCTACATTTTGGCAGGTTTGGCGGAGCATCTTTCGGCAGACGGATTCCAGTTGCAAGTGCTCGATTTCGCAGGTTGCGATGCGTTGCAAATCAGCCAGCAACTGGAGCATGCGATCGACGACCAAACAGCGCTCGTTTCTCTATCGCATGTGCATTATCAGAGTGGGTATGCGTTTGATATGTCAGCGATTACCTCGCTTGCGCATCGACGGGGTGCGCGAGTGCTGTGGGATCTCAGTCACTCAGTCGGTGCCATGCCAATCGAACTCGCTGCGGCGAACGTGGACGCGGCGGTCGGTTGTACTTACAAGTATCTCAATGGCGGACCCGGGGCGCCCGCATTCTTATATGTTGCTCCCGAGTTGTGCGCGTCGCTGGAAAACCCGCTGCGCGGTTGGTTTGGGGCGGCAAGTCCGTTTGATTTTTCACCGCAGTTTCAGCCGCACCCCGGAACGCAACGCTTTACCGTGGGGACTCCACCGGTGCTCTCCCTGGCGGCTGTTGAGCCTGGTGTCGACTTGACGCTCGCGGCGGGGATCGATTACCTGCGCACTCGCTCTTTGCTGTTGAGCGATTATTTGTTAGCCGCGGCGGAGCGTCGACTCGTTCCACTGGGATATAAGATTCAGACGCCTCGGCTTGGTCAGCACCGTGGCTCGCACGTCTCCATCGGGCACGCGCACGCTTGGCAAATCACCCAAGCCATCATCGACCGCCACGCCGTTATTCCCGACTTTCGCGGCCCCGATACGATTCGCTTGGGGATCACGCCGCTGTACACCACGCGCGATGAAATCGACCGAGCCGTGGAGGCGCTCGAGGTGGTCGTGGTTGAGCAGCAGTATCAGGACTTTCCGGCCACCCGCACGGGTGTGACTTAAGCAGAACGGAATCAGCCGGAACGCGC
>CAZHTX010000020.1:0-15481 GCA_964535475.1 uncultured Pirellulaceae bacterium | reverse complement strand
CAGCGTCCGGTTCTAAGCAGAACGGAATTAGCCGGAACGCGCCAGCGTCCGGTTCTAAGCAGAACGGAATTAGCCGGAACGCGCCAGCGTCCGGTTCCGCGGAACCGTGAGCTGGCGCTCAACGGCTGATGTTGAGCATGATCGGCACGACACGCTTGACCCAAAGATGATACATCGCAGCTGAGGGATGTAAGCCGTCGGCGGCGAGTAAACCAGAGTCCTGTTCAGTGGCCTGGCGAGAAATGTCGGTGATATCCACAAAGTGAGCCTGTAAACGTTTGGTCTCCGTCTGCTTTACTTTATTGAATAGATCAATTTGCTTGGCAATTTGACCGCGGTCTCGGTCGGCCGCAAAGGGAGTAATGCCCCAGTCCGGGATGCTCAGCACAATGACTCGGCCAGGATTGTTGTCCGCCTTTTCAATCGCATACTCCAGCAGCTCAATGAACTCAACACGAAATGCTTCGACCTCTCGCTCACGATACTGATTGTTAACACCGATTAACAACGTGACCCAGTCATAACGTTTGTGAACCTTGGCGGACTTGATGCCCGCGGAGAGTTCGTCGGTCGTCCAGCCGGTTTTGGCGATAATTTGCGGGGCCTGGAAATGGACGCCCGCAGCGGCTAGTTCAGCGGTCAGTTGGAGTGGCCATCGCTCGGCTGGTTCGACACCTTCACCGATCGTGTAAGAATCACCGAGTGCTAACAATGAGAGTGGATCTTGAGATGGCATTGCGAGCACCAGGCAAGCCAGGAACGAATATAGCATCGATCGTAGTCCTATAATGAGTCGCCGCGTTGAGAGCTTTCCACCACCTCAGCCAACCACTTTCGAGCATCTTGCCGCGCGGGACTGGGGCGCAGCGCCCAAGCGTCATCGTGGTTCAAAAATTGCGTTTGCTGCAGCGATATTCCCTGGCCCAACTTTTGTGATTGTAAAAACTGTTCCGTCTGTGACTGCGTGGGACCGGTGAGGCCTCCGCTTTCATGCATGATTAACACGGGGCGCCCCGCAAACCGTCGCCACCGCACCGCAGCCGCTTGCGCATCGCTGTTTGGATATGGCCACTCGCGGACCCCATCGACGTGACTGTAGCAGAGCAAACCTCGCCAACGTTTTGCCACTTGGTCGTTTGCCAGCCCGATGTAACTGCAGGCCAACGAGCCGCGGGAAAATCCAGTCAGCACGATTCGCTCTGGGTCCGCACCATAACGTTGACAAACTTGCTCCACGGCACGCTCTAAATAATCAATCGTCGCTTGAGGGTCGTAGGTGGGAGGATTGCCCCACCACTGAACAACTGGTTGATCACCCGCGTTATTCAAAAAAGGGACGGCCAAGGTAATCCAGCCATCACCGCCGCTGAGCCCCCAACTCAGTTCGCCATCTTCAACTCGCCCTGAGTTGAAGTCGCCTAGTAGATTTTTATAAGGTCCGTTGCCAGCCAGTTCGACCAGCAGCGGATAACTTTTCCCAGGTTGCCAGTCAGTGGGCAGCCCGACCACATGATAAGGTTCCCCGTCGGCGAGCGAAAACTCGGTGGCGGCTGGCTGCTCGGTGGTTGCCAGTTTTTCCAGCAAACGTTTGCCGGCGGTCGCTGGACCGCTGCTGAGCGACGGTAAATGCACGTCAGGGGAGACAAGTTGAAGCATGCGTGGGGCCGTCGTTGTTGACTCCACCAGTGGGACAAACCGAATTTCGCGGATATCCATCACCGCCGCTCGGGCTAGCTGTTCGCAAGCCACGGTCAAACGGTGCTGGCCGCCGGCACTTAGTTCAAACTGGCCAACAGATCGCCAGCGAAAGTTTTGGAAGTGGCCGGTTGCTTCGACGGTGTAGTCGAGCGTTTGTTCGCCCAGCGTGAAACTGACGCGACTCCCACCCTGCCCCGCCCCGCAGCCTTGCAGCACGTGCAGTTGGAAAACTCCCTCCGCGCCGACAATAAAGTCCCACTCCACGAAGTCGGCTGGATTGACCCAATAGCCGACCGTGTTCTTATGGAGCAACGGTTCAAATTGCAGCTTTTCGCCATGGACTTGGCCACGACAAGCCGGCAACACAATCGTGCCGTCGGCTCCCTTGCCGAGTTCCGGCAGTTCGGACGGTGAGGCGGGCGTGCCGATGACATCCATGACGACAACCAGCGGATACTTGGCATTCGCCGGCAGGGCAATTTTCCACTCGGTTGGTGATTGCGTTAGCTTTAGCATCGCCGCCCGGGGCGGGACGAAGGGGGCGCGATGAATGGATTGCCTAGCGGGATCAGCTTCTTCCGGCTTGCTCATCTGCGTTGCCAGTTCCTGATTCCAGAACCAAACACTCCGCACCGGCACATGCAGTCGAGGAAACTTGAGCAGCGGTTCGGCTGGCGGTTCGTCCAGCCTGAAATAAATCGCCCCGGCATGCGATTCAATCGTTGCTTGCGGGGTACTGGGCAGCTCCAGCGGACGCAGGGGCTGAGGTTCACGTTGCCAGATATCCCAGGCGAGCAATGAAGTCGGTTCCGAGCCGCCAGCCCAAGCCGGCCACAGCAGCAGGCTCAGCAGGGTGAGTTGCAGGCCAGCGATTTGCGGCGTCGTGCAGGGAAACCTGCGGAAATTGCATCGCAAGGAGCGGAAGGAAGGCATCGAGAGACCTTGGCGGGGGCAATTTCGGCGAATCTGAAAAATCGTTTCACTCGAAATCAATGGAAGAGACTGTGGCGACAGTGACAAGTTTAACTTCGCTCCGCCGCAATCACCACTGCGCCACCCCAAATGGTGGCTGAGGGGGAAACGGCTCGTTCTCAGACGGTGGCCGAAGCTCTGACTTACTTCATCAAACATTAACCATATCTAAATATCTTGCCTTGGTTCGATGGTTAAGATTTCGCGAGTTTATGTGGGTGAGTCGCTAGCTTGGAACAACCGCGAGGGTACGGAATTGGTTACGAGACTGCACGTGCGTCAGAGCTTGGCTCGCCGCACCAAACGAACAGGTCATTTACAGTTTCGAGGCATCGCGATTGCTTTCGTATTTATCCTTTGCGGCGGTGCTCTGGCGTCCATGCCGACGTTGGCCCAAGATTTGTTCCTGAAATCGATCAGCACCCACGCGGCCGGGATTTTCAAGAAATCGGCGGCTGAAATTCCTGCTTTCTGCCCGATCACTCAGCGGGTCTTCGTCGTCAACGCCGAGTCGGGCGCCGTGGACGTATTCTCGCTGTCCGACTCTGGCAAACTGAACAAAAACGGCGTGGTCAATGCATCCGCCGATCTGCCCGGCGACATGGGGGGTGTCAACAGCGTGTCGTTGCATCGAGGTGTTGTGGCGGTGGCGGTCGAGGCACGACCGAATACCGAGCTCGGCGCGGTTGCCTTTTATGACTCAAAGAAATTGGATTTCCTAGGATCTGTGGAAGCGGGCGCGTTACCCGACATGGTGACCTTTTCACCCGATGGTCGTTGGCTGCTGGTCGCCAACGAGGGGGAGCCTAACGAGGACTACACAGTTGACCCGGAGGGTACGGTCAACATCATTGATTTGAAAGCGGGTGTTCAAGAAGCGATAGTGCGGACTGTTGACTTTAGCGCATGGAATACAAACGGAGAGCGTGCCGAGGAGCTTCCCGCACTTCAGCAACGCGGGCTAAGGCACCACGGGCGCGTGACGCTCACGGTCAAGCCCTACGCGAGTCGCCCGAGCACGTTCGCTGAGGACATGGAACCTGAATGGATTGAGGTGACTCCCGATAGCAGTCGGGCTTTCGTTTGTTTGCAGGAAGCCAACGCGATCGCTGAAATTGAGATTGCCACAGCCGAAGTATTGCGTCTCATTCCTTTAGGTTTTAAAGATCACGGCTTGGAAGGCAATGAGATCGACGTCAGTGACAAGGATGACGCCATTCGACTGCGTCAGTGGCCGCGACTGATGGGCGTCTATCAACCAGACACGATCCGTTTGCAGACGGTGGCTGGGCGTCATTATTTGGTTATGGCAAACGAGGGAGACGCGCGAACTCGTCCCTCTTCCGATGAGAGTATTGCAGGTTTCGAAGAGGGCGAGTTGTTTAGTGATCAAGCCAAGTTATCTGATTGGCCTGTGGCGGCAAGTCCTTTTGAGAAGCTGGCGGGGGCGGCAGATTTAGGCCGACTCCAACTGGTTCGCGACTTAGTCGAACGGGAACTCGACGAAGCTGGACGGCCGACGCGACTATTTGCCTTCGGAGGTCGCTCTTTTTCGATCCTTGATTTGCAATCGGAGAAAATCGTCTTCGATAGCGGTAGCGATTTCGAACGCATCACGGCTCGGCGTTTTCCCGAATACTTTAACGCCAGCAATAGTTCACTCAAATTCGAACATCGCAGTCGCAGCAAAGGGCCTGAGCCTGAAGGACTGGCCGTGGGGGTGATCGACGCACGGACCTACGCGTTCATCGGACTGGAACGCATCGGCGGGATCATGGTTTACGATGTGACGGTTCCCGAGCAGGCTCGGCAGGTGGGATATTTCAACAATCGCCGTTTTGACGTGCCGCAAGTAAACGGCGACGGCACGCCCAATCCGCTCGCCGGCGACAGCGGTCCCGAGGGGCTGATCTTTATCTCCGCAGAGCAGAGCCCCACCGGCGGGCCCCTGCTGGTTGTTGGGAACGAGACCAGTGGCACGACGACCGTCTGGCAAATCTCCGCGGAGATCATTCAGGACTGAAGCTGAGCGTGAGCTAGTGGCTAGTGGCTAGTGGCTAGTGGCTAGTGGCTAGTGGCTAGTGGCTAGTAGCTAGTAGCTAGTAGCTAGTAGCTAGTGGCAAACAGGGTCGCTGGAACTGGGATGCCTCAGCGGCGGATAATTCGTTAGAGTGTTGAGCCGAAAGCAAACAGGACGTATTCCCCCAGCTGAGACGCTGCTATGGCTCACACGATCGTCATCTTTGGAGCTTCCGGCGATTTGACCAGTCGCAAACTGGTGCCGGCGCTTTATCGTCTTTTTCAGAAATCGCAGCTGCCCGCTGACACTCGAATTGTGGGTGTCTCGCGGAGTCCGTTTGAGCATGCGGCTTGGCGGGATCAATTGGCGATTTCCACGGCAAAATTTACCGGGGCGCACTTCAATACAACCTGCTGGCAAGCTTTCAGTCAGCAGATTTATTACCACCCTGGCAATATCCAAGAGACGGCTGACTTTGTCGCCCTTAGTAAATTCTTGCAATCGATCGAGCCCGAATCGGGGGCCGACCGGGTTTATTACTTGTCGACGATGCCCCAGTTGTACGAAGAGGCAATTCTGCAACTGGGTCGCAGCGGTTTGGCAACGGACGAAGCTGGCCAGCGCCGAGTCGTGATCGAAAAACCTTTCGGTACCGATTTAATCACCGCCCAGGCGCTCAATAAGTCGATTCACCGGGTCTTTAACGAAGACCAGATCTATCGGATCGATCATTATTTGGGCAAAGAGACCGTGCAGAATATGTTCGTGTTGCGGTTTGCCAACAGCATCTTCGAGCCGCTCTGGAATCGTAACTACGTTGACCACGTGCAGATCACGGTGGCCGAGGAGGTGCTGATCGGACGGCGTGCCGGGTATTATGACCAGGCTGGCATCTTGCGCGACATGTTCCAAAATCATCTGTTGCAATTGATGATGATTACCGCGATGGAATCACCCGCTCGCTTTGACGCAAATTTGGTCCGCGACGAGAAGGTTAAAGTGTTGCACAGCGTGCGGGCCCAGCGGGGCGTTGATTTCGCCACCGATACCGTGCGGGGCCAATACCGTGGTTATCGCAATGAAGAAGGAGTGCCGGAGGGCAGCCCGACCGAAACCTTTGCGGTGCTGAAACTGTACCTGGATAATTGGCGTTGGCGTGGCGTTCCTTTCTATCTCCGCAGCGGTAAGGGCATGTCTTGCCGGACCACGCAGATTGTGATTCAGTTTCGGCAACCACCCCATATGTTGTTCGGTTCGAAAAAGCGGGAGCCTGATGCTAATCGGTTGGTAATCCAAGTCCAGCCGGCCGAAGGGATACAGTTGCATTTTCAAACCAAAGTCCCTGAGGCGGAAATGAAGATCCGCACCAGCCCGCTCGATTTCCGCTTTGCCCAAAACATGGACGGTGATTTGCCAGATGCTTACCAACGGCTGTTATTGGATGCTATGAACGGCGATGCCAGCCTGTTTGCTCGCAGCGATGAGGTCGAACTCGCTTGGGGAATTATCGACCCGATTCTATCGGCCTGGCGAAGCCCCGCGGCGCCTCCCCTGGAGCTCTACGAACCGGGACTGTGGGGCCCCGAAGAGGCGACCGACTGGATGCGAAATCAAGGCCGCGAGTGGTTTGACGTCTGCCCGGTTTTGAAATAGCAAACGTTTCCAGGCTCCGACGCGGGTGATTGGTCAATCATCGCCCCGCGGCTCAGCGTTGATCGCTTGGCCAATCGAGAATGCCAGTCGGCCCAGCATGGCAAAGTAGATAAACCAAAAGCTAACGGTCAAAAACGGCAGCACAAAGACGACGATCACTGACGCGGCCAAAGAGTAAATGAATGAATCGAGCAGAAACAGGCTGCCGAACAGTAGCATCGAAGAAAAGTACAGCGTTCCCCATGCATCCGGACAGCGGCTGACCGATTTGGTGACGTCGGTGCTGATCGGCGCGAATACGCTGTCATTATCCAGAATCGATAACAGCACGAAGGGAAATAATGCAAAGAGCGAGAGCAGGATTGTGGCCAGCGAAAGGAGCGGTGCGCTGGAAAATAGTAACCAGCCAATAACGGCTCCCGGCGCTCCGCTGAGGATAAACGCTACCAAAGCCACCAGGTAACTCCCCAGCCATTCAGCTGGATTGAAGGCGGGCCATTCATCCACGCGATCCTGGCCGTTGGCAACCGCTTCCAAAATCGCGAAGGCGCATACCAACACCAACGAGATAAATAGAATCCCCAACGCGATCCCCGGCAATAGCACAGCCGTTGACCCGGTGATTACCAGAGCAACTCCTGGTAACGCCCCCAGCAGGCTCAAACCGAAATAATAAGCCAGCACGGCTGGGTCTCTAAAAACCCGGAAAGTCTCGCGGAACCAGCCTGCCATATCGGGCGGCTCGAATTCCTTTCGTGGATCGACTTCTACCGAGGTGTCATCTTCGGCCGCTTGCAAGTAGGAGGCGGCAGCCTTTGCGCTCGGATGCACCGATTCCTGGCGGTCCTCGACTGGATTGGAAAATTGGAAGGTTTGCGCCCGTTCTAAGTCGATCTTTACTTTTTTGACTGCTTTGGGCGGCTGCGGCACCACAAAGTAACTGTGGCAGTCACCGCAGTGCATTTGTTTGCCAGCTTGCTTTGCGGAGACATGATGAATCGACTCGCAGACCGGGCACTTGGCGCGGTACTCGGCCATCGCCGCGGGCTCCTCTCGCAAGACCAATTCATCTTGAGCATCAGTTGGGTGACGAGCTTGTCCGGCGGGAGTTGCTGGGGCGTCAAAAGCACCGGCCGACCCCAATGCCTTAAGGTCTTCGGGGGACAAGCCGGGGAGTCCCAGATCGTCCAACGGGCCGCTACCACCCGCACTGCCATCACTTGAGCTTTCTCGGCCGCTTGGGGCGGGACTTAGCGGAGGAAGATCGTCCATCCAGTCGTCGCCAACAACTTGCGGCTCGTGATTGGCGGCGTCACTTTGAGACGCGGGCACTGCTTTTGCAGAGGGCTTATTCGCCGTTCTCGCCCCGGGGATGGTCAGCGGCGGCAAATCTCCCAGCAGGTCCTCCGTGTTGCTTTGCTGGCCAGTTTTCTGCTTTGGTGAAGCACCCGCTGGGACACTGGGCTTCGACTTTGCTGTTCCAGTTGGCGATGGCGACTTGGCTGGAGTCGCAGTTGAGCCTTGCTTGGCTGGATCGGCGGCCGGGTTAAGATCGAACCATTGGTCGTCGTCATTTGACACCGGGGCAGCTCCCGGCACTTTGATTGCCCCGCCACAACGCGGACATTTAAGGCGTTTGCCAGCATGGCGCTCCGCGGCGCGAACGGCAGCAGAGCACTTGGGACAGACCAGTCGCAGAGAGTTATTGGCGTTCAATTCACCGGTACCGTAGCAGCAAGAACGGATGCAAAATTCCGGTCGCTATTATTCCTCCATGACGTCCGCTTCGCGACCCTTGGCCAGATCCGTGGCTTCAGCTTCATACTTTTTTGTGAGTTCCTGGATCTCGTTCTTCATTTTATCACGATCGTCCTCACTTATCTCCTTATCTTTTTCCGCTTGGTCGGCCGCTTTGTTTCCGTCCCGGCGGATATTGCGGATTGAGACCTTGCATTCTTCAGCCAGTTCCTTGATGCGGCTGACCAATTTTTTGCGGACATCGGTCGATAGTGGAGGAATGTTCAGGCGAATAATGCGGCCGTCGCTTTGCGGATTCAGCCCCAAATCGCTAGCCACAATCGCTTTTTCAATTTCCTTGATGACACTCGTGTCGTAAGGACGGATGACGATCTGCTGCGGTTCCGGAGTGCTGATCGAAGCCAATTGCTTGAGCGGCGTTTGTGATCCGTAGGCCTCGACGCGGAGCGAATCGACCAACCCGGGGTTTGCTCGACCAGTGCGAATTCCGGCCAAATTATGCTTCAGGACCGCGATTGCCTTGTCCATGCGTTCTTCGGCGTCCGCGACGATTTGTTCAGTTGCCATGGTGCTTCCTGGGACGGGTTTGTGAAAAAGGGGGGATGGCCGTTGTGGATTGCTTTACTATTTGCTGCGCTGCTTGCCACCAATCCAAGTGCCAACGCTTTCGCCAGCAACAGCTCGCACGATATTACCATCCTTCTTGAAATTAAACACCAGGATGGGGACACCGTGTTCGCGGCAGAGGGCGATGGCCGTGGCGTCCATGACGCGAAGATTTTTTTCCACCACTTCGGCAAAGTCGAGTTGATCGTAGAGCAACGCGTGTGGATTTTTTTCTGGATCTTCGCTGTACACTCCGTCGACTCGCGTCGCTTTGAGCACGATGTCGGCTTCCAGTTCTAACGCGCGTTGGGCGGCAGCCGTGTCGGTGGTCACGAACGGACTACCGATCCCGGCGGCCAGAATCACGATTCTGCCTCGCGATAAATGACGTGTTGCGCGGCGGCGAATGAATTGCTCGGCAACTCCATCCATGCGAATCGCCGACATCACTCGCGTTTGGCAGTCGACTCGCTCCAAAGCATCCTGCAATGCCAGGGCGTTAATGACCGTCGCCAGCATTCCCATGTAATGGGCCGTCGCCTCTTGCACCGCGGCATTGGTATCGGAGAACTGTGCTCCCCGCAAAATATTCCCGCCACCGACGACGACGGCCACTTCGCACCCCGACGCATGTGCTTTGGCGATTTGTCCGGCAATGTGGTCAACCTCTTCACCGCTGATGCCCCGCTCGCCGCCACTGGCCAAACTCTCGCCGCTGAGTTTGAGGATCACTCGTTTGTATCGAAGGTTCGCCTTGGGGTGCGTTGGCGAGCAGGCCGGTTTAGATTCAGACGGTTCAGATTCAGACGGTTCAGATTCAGACGGTTCAGATTCAGACGGTGCGGAGTCGGGCATAGTGCGTGTTGATGAATGCGAGTGAGAGGAGTCAGGGTTAGCGTGCGAAGGTTGACCCGTCGCGACGGCAAATTTTATAACAGGTTTGCGGCTCAGCTCGAAGCACAAAAAAAACCGAGTCGACAAAACTTGCCGGCCCGGTTTCGATGGTCTCTTCGCGACATGACCTGTTGGCGATAGCTTACTCAGACGCCGATGCGGTCAAGACCCAGTGCCAATAAGCTTTCACGGTCATGCCGTGACTCTTGGCGTATTCTTCGACGGTCTGCTTGTCATCTTTGACGAAAGGTTGATAGAGCAGTGCGCGTTCGGCGATAAACTGCTTGATACGTCCATCAACGATTTTGTCGACGATGTTCTCGGGCTTGCCCTCGTTCATCGCGGCGGCGCGGAGGAACTCACGCTCTTTGGCGATCATTTCCGGATCGAGTTCGTCCTCGGAAAGGGCTTCTGGACGCATCGCCGCGACGTGCATGGCGACGTCCTTGGCCGCATCATCGTTGCCGCCTTCGATTTGTACCAAGACACCGGCGATGGTCCCCGCATTGTGCGAATAGCCGCCGCAGGAACCTTCCACGCGGATAATTCTGCCGACGCGGAAGACTTCGCGAATCCGGTTGAAAAGGTCTTCTTTTTGCTCGCTCAACGTCATCCCCGATTTGCTCGGCGATGGCTGGGCCAGCAGTTCGTCTGCCGTGGCCGCGCCGGGCCCGGTTGCCAATTGTTCAGCCAAGTCATTGGCCAATTGGATAAACTCTTCGTTTTGCGTGACTGGGGGCGACTCGCAGAGCAACTCTACCATCGCTCCGGTCGACTTGTCGGTGCCGATGTAAAGCCCAAAGCGGCCGAAGCCGGTTTCACGGTCGGACCGCTTGTCGGCCAACTGCTTACCCTTTTCCCGCAGCAATGCGATGGCCTTCTCTTCGTCACCGCCCGCATCGGATAATGCCTTCTTACAATCCATCAATGGCAGACCGGTTCGTTCGCGGAACGCCTTGACCGCGGACGCGGTGATCTGTGACATCGTGTTGTCTCCTGATGAAATCAGCTATTGGAATCAAATGGTTAAGAGGTTCCCGCAACGTCGTTCAAACAGTTGAACGACAACCCACGGAATCACCTTGCAAATCATAGAGAGGGGGCGAGCGAACGACCGGTTCGGCTGCGCCCACACAGCGGGATTCATATCCGGCCATGCCGGCTGACAGTATCCCGCGGTGGTGTGTGGTTTTTAGAATCTATCGAAAAACCGCTGGGAACCGCGGCTTAAGGCAACGCGGTTGGCGGTTTTTAGCTGCAGCTAGCTCGCGGGGACTTCACTAGTCGCCGCCGCCGGGGTTGCAACTTCCGCTCCGGCATTCTTGGCTGCTTCGGGATCTTCACCCTTGCCGATCATGACTGCATCGGCCAGTTGGCTGATGATCAATTCGACCGAGCGAATGCCGTCATCGTTGCCGGGAATCGGCAAATCGATTACGTCCGGATCGCTGTCGGTATCGATCAGAGCAACGGTGGGAATGCCCAAACGGTGCGCTTCACGAACCGCGTTTCGCTCTTTGCCCGGGTCGACGATCACCAAGCATTCCGGCAAGCGGCTCATGGTACGCAGACCGTTCAAGTTGCGGTACATCTTGCGATATTCGCGGTTCAGGGCAGACTGCATTTTCTTGCTGTAATTACCCAGTTCCTCGCCTTCACGCATCCGCTCCAGCTCTTCCAGACGGCCGAGGCGACTACGAATCGTGCGGAAGTTGGTCAGCGTGCCACCCAACCAGCGCTCGGAGATGAAGGGCATGCCGCAACGCAAGGAATGCTCTTCGATCGCCTCACCAGCTTGACGCTTGGTGCCGACGAACAAAATTAAGCTGCCACCAGCGGCGACTTGGCTGAGATATTTCTTGGCTCGCAACAAGCCCCGCAGGGTTTCGCGAATATCCAAGATATGAATTTGATTTTTCTTGCCGAAAATGTAGGGAGCCATTTTCGGATTCCAAAGACTCGTGCGGTGACCAAAATGGACCCCCGCGTCAATCATTGTCTTGACTATCGATTCCGACATCGTCTGAAAAACTCCGGAAAACTCGCGTGAATCCACGGCTCAGGGCACTGCCGAATGGAGCGCTCCCAGGTGAAAAAAATCACCTTCGGCCAAGAATGCGGAACACACAATGTGAACAACTGAGCACGAATCTGGGTGGAAATACAATGCCACCCCGCAAGAGATTCGACTCCGGCGAACAGCTTAGGCGACGCGGGTCGAAGGCGTCAAGGGTCGATCAACGTCGGCTCTCGCGAACCAGGCCGGCGGAGATATCAAGGTCCAACGCGGCGAACTGACCCCGCGCGATCTTCTCGAGCGCGATCGCTCCCATTACGGCGTTGTCGGTGCACAGTTCGGGCGGCGCGATCAACAGCTCAAATCCGTGCTGCTCGGCGGCCTGCTCCAGTGCCCGGCGGAAACGCGGATTGGCGGCGACTCCCCCACCTACGCACATTCGCTGATGCCCGGTTCGCGTTACGGCTCGCACCGATTTACCGACTAAACAGTCGACAACCGCCTGCTCAAACGATGCACACAAATCGGCCAACTCCACGGGACTCAGTGAAACCTGGCTAAAGTCTTGCTTGCCCGGCCCCACCAAAGCATATCGCACCGCCGTTTTTAAGCCGCTGAAGCTAAAGTTATAGTGATCCTCCCGCAGCAGCGAACGCGGAAAAGCATGCCGCTGGGGGTTCCCCATTGCTGCCAGTCGCGAAATCTCCGGACCACCCGGGTATGGCAGCCCCAGCATCGTGGCGACTTTGTCAAACGCTTCGCCAGCCGCATCGTCAATCGTCCCCCCCAAGCTGACAAAGTTCAACGCGTCGCGACAGTCATATAATGTCGTGTGCCCGCCACTGACGACAAATCCCACGCAGGGAAAAACGTCCCGACCCGCAGCGACTCGGCAAGCATAAATGTGAGCATGTAGATGGTCGATCGCCACCAACGGCACCCCCCAAGCCACCGCTAAACATTTGGCGGCGGTCAGTCCCACCAACAACGAACCCGCTAGCCCCGGCGCGTTGGCCACGGCAATCGCGGTCAGCTCATGTCCTGTTAACTCGGCATCCCGCAGAGCTGAGTCAATCACGGGCAATATTCGCTCCACATGTGCGCGGGCGGCAATCTCGGGGACGACACCGTGGTAAATCTCGTGCAATGCAATTTGGCTCGCTACGCACTGACCCAACACCTCGCCACCGTCACCGATCACGGCGGCAGCCGTTTCATCGCAAGTCGTCTCGATCGTCAATACAGGCATGGGTGAAGTGGCTAGTGGCTAGTAAGGGCCGCGGGGCGGCCTCTCTCGCTAATTGCTGACCGCTAACCGCCTAAGTATGCCCAAGTTAAGCTCGGCGGGAAGCGTGCTTGCGACTCCCGCCCCGGCAGCACCTACGCGACGGGAAATTTTTCTTGTATAAATACCGTCAGATCGCTGAGAACCTGTCCGGAACACTGCGAGTCGCTTGCGATAACTGCGGGCCAACCGCGGGGGCTCCGGCGAGGTACTCAGGCTCCATTCAATCGCCCTTATCACGAAACCCCGGAAGCTCCGCGAACGTGCTTGACCCAGATTTTGCCAGCGCCCTCGCCGATGCGGGACTCGAGATCCCCAGCGAACAAGCCGAACGCCTCGAGGCCTACGCGCGGGTGCTCTGGCGGTGGAACGAAAAACTAAATCTAACCCGCCACACCGATTGGCCACTGTTCGTCAATCGCGACCTCCGCGATTGTCTGCAACTTGCCCCCCTGCTTGATGCCGGCGAAGAAGTGTTGGACTTGGGGTCCGGTGGCGGGGTGCCCGGCATCCCGCTGGCGATCCTCCGCCCCGATATCGACGTCTCGCTGGCCGAGTCGGTGGGCAAGCGAGCGAATGTGCTGAACGAAATCGTGCAGGAATTAAATCTGCCCGTACCCGTCTACGCAGCTCGTGGCGAAGAATTGCTGCAAGATTTCCGCTTCAGCACGATCGTCTCCCGCGCCGTCGGCTCGATTAGCAAGTTTTGTCGCTGGGTGACTCCACATTGGCCCTCGGTTGACCGACTATTGTTAATTAAAGGCCCGCGTTGGGTCGATGAGCGTGGAGAGGCCCGGCATACCGGCGCGTTGCAAGGCCTGCAAATCCGCCGCGCGGCCGTCTACCCCCTCGGCGATGGCGAAAACGAAGGGGTGATTTTGCAAATTTGGCCCGATGGATCCAATAAGTATAGCTAAGTTGTTTCCGTAGGATCGTTTAGTTTTGCTTGAGTGTTTGGCTGTGTCGAGAACATCAGCTAAAACAAAAAAAATCCTTTTAGCGACCTCCAGTATCGCAGGTACATTGGTAACAGGCCAACTTTTTCCGTGACCGATTCAGCAGCGTCCACTTTAAGAAGTTCCATGAGCGATTATACCCTGACCCACCTCAAGCAGTTGGAAGCGGAAAGCATCCACATCATTCGTGAAGTGGTTGCCGAGTTCCAGAATCCAGTCATGCTTTATTCGGTCGGCAAAGACTCTTCGGTAATGCTCCAATTGGCACTCAAAGCCTTCGCTCCCGCCAAGCCGCCGTTTCCTCTGCTGCACGTCGATACCACTTATAAATTTCGCGAGATGATTCAATTTCGCGACAAGTTTATCAAGGAGGATCTGGGGTTGGAGCTGTTCGTGCATACCAATCACGAAGGGTTAAAGCTGAACATCTATCCTTGGGTCGACAGTGATCGTCACACCACGTTGATGAAGACCGATGCGTTGAAGAAAGCGCTCAACGAGCATGGTTTTGACGCGGCTTTTGGTGGTGCCCGTAGAGATGAAGAGAAGAGTCGGGCGAAAGAACGTATCTTCAGTTTCCGCGACCGCAGTCACCGCTGGGATCCCAAGAACCAGCGTCCCGAATTGTGGAATTTGTTCAACACCAAGATCAACAAGGGAGAGTCGATTCGCGTCTTTCCGCTGAGCAACTGGACCGAGCTCGATATTTGGCAATACATCCATTTGGAAAACATTCCCATCGTGCCAATGTACTTTTCGTCGGAAAGAAAAGTCATCGAACGGGACGGCCAGTTGATCATGCGAGACGATGATCGGATGCCGTTGTTGCCGGGCGAAGTCGAACAAACGCGTCGGGTGCGGTTTCGTACGCTGGGCTGCTATCCGTTGACCGGAGCCGTCGAGTCGACTGCCAGCACGTTGCCGGAAATCATTCAAGAAATGTTGTTAACAAAGACCAGCGAACGACAAGGTCGCGTCATCGACAAAGATGCTGGTGGTGCTGGTATGGAACAGAAGAAACGCGAAGGTTACTTCTAGGGGCTGCTCTCGCGAAGCGAAAGACGACACTCCGGCCGTTTAATTTTTATCACACACGTTTAGTACTATGTCGCACCAGTCAGACCTGATCGCCACAGACATCGAAGCTTACTTGGCTCAACATGAGCAAAAGCAGATGCTTCGTTTTATTACTTGCGGTAGCGTGGACGACGGCAAGAGCACGTTGATTGGTCGCTTGTTGTATGACAGCAAGATGTTGTACGAAGATCAATTAGCGCAGATCGAAGTGGAATCGAAAACGCAAGGGACCACCGGAGGCCTATTCGATCCAGCTTTGGTGACCGACGGCTTGCGTGCCGAGCGTGAGCAAGGGATCACGATCGATGTCGCCTATCGTTACTTCAGCACTGCTCGCCGCAAATTCATCATTGCCGACACGCCGGGCCATGAGCAATACACGCGGAACATGGCGACGGGAGCCAGCACGGCCGACTTGGCGATTATTTTGATCGACGCCCGCCACGGGGTGCTCACGCAAACGCGTCGTCACAGCTTCATCGTCTCGCTGTTGGGCATCCAGCACGTGGTCGTGGCTGTCAACAAGATGGACCTCGTCGACTTTA
>CAZHTX010000019.1:12165-26786 GCA_964535475.1 uncultured Pirellulaceae bacterium | reverse complement strand
GGCCAAGCGGCCGTTGACGTCTCCCTGGACGGGACCAGCGGCAGCGAAGAAGATACTGTTGATTCGCGAGCCCAGCCCCGTCGCCGCCGAGGGCATCAGCCTGGTCGCACGGTGTTGTATTTGGCGATTGCCGCTTTGCCTTTGTTTGGTATCGGCCAATTGGTGCTGCCGGGGTTTGATGCCATTCAAACCGGCGCGCTGCGTTCCTTGGGACTCTATCTGTTCGCCACCCTGACGTTGCTGGTCACGACCAGCTTTCTCGGGGTCCGCCGTTACCTGAGGCAACGCGGTGCAGAAATGCCAGGCGAAGTCTCGGTCGCTTGGCTAGCCGGAGGCGCGGCGCTAGTGGCCGCGTTACTTTTGTTCGCGTTCCTGCTCCCCATGCCGGGTCGTATGATCGCCAGCATGCAATTGCCCGACTGGATCACGTCCCCGCAAGACTTAAGTGCCAGCCGGTATGGATGGGGTGACGAAGGGACGGAGGACGCTCAGCCCGACGCGGCAAAAGCTTCTCAAGGCCACGCAGCCGAGCGGCAGGCAGAGGGCGGCAACAATAACGCGAATGGTGGCCAGCAAGGTGCACCGACTGGCGGTCCCAGCGAACAAGGCAAAGGCAACCCGCAAGGTTCACAGCAGGGTTCTAAGCAAGGATCACAACAGGGTTCACAACAGGGTTCACAACAAGGTTCACAACAAGGTTCACAGCAGGGATCACAGCAGGGTTCACAGCAGGGTTCGCAGCAGGGTTCACAGCAGGGTTCGCAGCAAGGTTCACAGCAGGGTTCGCAGCAAGGTTCACAGCAGGGTTCACAGCAGGGTTCACAGCAGGGATCACAGCAAGGATCACAACAAGGTTCACAACAGGGATCTCAACAGGGATCTCAACAAGATTCACAGCAGGGATCAAATCAAGGATCACAACAAGATTCACAGCAGGGATCAAATCAAGAATCTAATCAAGGATCCCAACAAGATTCTCAGCAGACAAACTCTGACTCCTCTACGGAGCAGTCGTCCTCTGGTGAACGGGGCGGGGAGTCTGCTCAGGGAGAATCTCAGGGAGAATCTCAGGGAGAATCTCAGGGAGAATCACAAAATGATCCTCGCAACGAAGCAAGCGGCGGGGCGGAAGCGAGTGATTCTGGGAGCGAATCGGCTGCTAATAACGAATCCGGTTCATCGAATTGGTTGCCCAAGTTGGCGAGCTGGGGAACAAGCCTGTTCAAGTGGATTTTGGCGGCGATTCTGTTGGCAATCATCGTCGTTTTTATTCTCAAGAACCGTGATCTCATATCGCGGTGGTGGCAAGACTTGCTGAAATTTTTCGACCGCCCGGAGACGGCCACTGAGAGTGCGAATGTCGCTTTATCTGCTCCCAGCCGGCCGCCGCCACGTCCCTTCTCAGCTTTTCGCAATCCACTCACCGCCGGACTGAAGCCGCGCGCCAGCATTATCGTCACGTTCCAAGCATTTGAAGCCTGGGCGCGGGAGGCTGGTGTCGCTCGCGGCGATGAGGAGACACCGTTGGAGTATGCTCAACGCACCAAACCATTGTTGGGCAAACAAGCTGGCATCTCTCAGCAAGTGATCGATGCTTACAATCGTGTCGTGTACAGCGACCAGCGTGCCACGAAACAAGATCTGAAGGCTGTCGAACAATTATGGCACTGCATGAGCACTCAGAGCCAACGCGCCAAAGCCCCGCCGCGTGCCGCCAACGCATCGACTCTCGATACCACATCAGGGTCTTCCACCAGCGGTGGTGCGTGATGCGGTTTGATCGTGGCGTTGATCACCAGCGGACCGTGACAGCCCCAATGTCGGTGAATATTGAAAGCGTGAATTCCACCGACATCGACCGCCGGATTGCTGCGCGTGAATGTCACCCACAACCAGTTGTTTAATTGCTTGGCGGTAAACTCCGCATCGTCGACCAGCGTAATCAGGGGGAAACCTGCCAGCGGCGATTCGGCCGTGGCGGACTGGGGAACCATTTGGCTCAGTGAGTCGCAGAACCTTTCCAGCATCGCCTCGGACGATTCTTGCTGGCAGCCTGGCGCGTTGATGGCCAGCACCCCTGGCATCACCAACCGGGGATCGGAAAACCCAGCGGGTAAGACCATGTCGACGGGCGGGCGATCAGCTAACTGCCTGATCTCATTACCGCTGGCTGCCATCACGACTTTGCTACCGCGATTAAATCCGTCTCCCGAATAATCGAGCGTGTCGATCGTCGTTCGCGTTTGAAAATGCAGGTCGCGGCGCCAGTCGATTCTGCGAAGCAAGTGCAACAGGAACGCTTGGATGTCGTGCAAGTCAAGCTCTGGCACGTCGTGGCTGTTGGCGATCATGAGATACTTTGCCAACGACAATTGCCCGTTGCCAAGGATCGCATTGGCTTGCGTGAGGATTTCAGCCGGCTCGGTCTGGGGTGCGAAGGGGACGTAGCGTTCACTGCCGAGAGCCAGCAGCAGGGGATGCACACCAGCCGCATCGACTGCGTGTACCGCTTTCACGCCGGGGATAACCGTGGGAATAATCGGCCCGGTCAGTTCGTGAATCAGCTGTCCAAAGCTGGTGTCCTCTTGCGGCGGCCTACCGACCACGGTGAATGGCCAGACAGCGTCTTGGCGATGCCACACGTGCTTGACTCGCATCACTGGAAAATCATGTTGTAAACTGTAGTACCCGAGGTGGTCGCCGAAGGGCCCTTCGGGTTTCGTTGCCCCCGCTTCAATTTCTCCCACGATGGCAAAATCGGCATCGGCGTAAACGGGTGCCATGTCGGGCCGGCAAATCATCGGCACGCGTCGCCCCGACAAGGCACCGGCGAAAGTTAATTCGGTCAGCCCCTCGGGAAGCGGCATCACGGCGGCCAAAGTCATTGCCGCGGCACCGCCAACCGTAATCGCGACTCGCAACGGCTCTCCGCGACGCATGGCCGCTTGATGGTGAACACCGATGCCGCGATGAATTTGGTAATGCAAACCGACTTCCTGGTCGGCAACGTACTCATTCCCCGCCAACTGCACACGGTACATACCGAGGTTCACCCGCATGAGGTTCTGAGCGGCTTCCGGATCGGCGCTGAGCACTTGTGGAAGGGTCACAAACGGTCCGCCGTCGTCGGGCCAACTTTGAATCCCCGGCAGCTCGGACAGGCGACATGAACCAGCCGCGACCGCCCCGCGACGAACTTTTCGCGGCAACATTCGCAACGCGGTAAAGGGGGCTGACGCGTATCGCCAAGGCCGGCGAGGCAATGCGGTGGGATCGATTTTCAGCTCGATGACTCGCCGCACTGCTTCCAGGGTATGACGAAAGAGATAGCGTGATTGCTCCAGCGAACCAAAGAGATTGGAAACACAAGGAAAGCGACAACCGCGGACGTTGGGAAAGTAAACCGCCGGGCCGCCGCTGGCGTAGACGCGTCGTTGGATCTCCGCCATTTCCAGCCGCGGATCGACCTCGTGTTCGCAAGTTACCAGGTGGCCACCTTGTCGCAGGTCGTCGACCAATGCTCGTGTGCTTCGATGTTTCATGGAACGTTTACTGGCCGCGGGCGCGTGATCCGAATCCGGTGTGCTGGGATAACCGAGGCGGCTGCCTTAAACTAACTAGCCGCTTTTGACCGCCACAGTTTACGAGGATTTTATGCAAGCGATAGCAACACGCGATTCGGCTTTGGATTTTGGGGGAGAATGTCTTGTTGTTGGTTACGATGAGCAAGGCTTTCTCGGCTCCGTGGGTCAACAAATCGACAAGTGGCTGGGGGGTGGTGCCAGTAAATGTTTCGCCAAAGGCCTGCTCGTCCACTCCAGTTCCGACAGTTCGCTCGTCCCTCTGCCCAACGCGGAGAACGCGACCAGCGCTTTGTTGCTGGGAATTGCCGATCGTACGAAAACGGCTCAGCAAGATGCTTACGCGTTGGGGGGGAGAGCTTTACGGGAATTAGCCGACCGCGCGATCAAAACGGTCGTCGTTTCGCTGCCCGACCTGGTCCCCGAGGAATGCCAAGCTGCGTTCATCGCCGGTGCTTTGGCGGCGACCCAAGGTCAAGATCTGTATCGCACCAAGCGGGCCACGCATGCTCCGCAAGAGTTGATCTTTGCCGGGGCCAGCGAGGAGCAGTCCAGCACCGGGATTATCTTGGGCGACGCGATTAATTTTACTCGCAAATTGGTCAACGAGCCGGCCAACAAGATGTACCCCGAGTCGTTCGTGGCGGAGGTGCAAACGATGGCTGCGGAAGTCGGTTTGGAGGTCGAAGTTTGGGACACCGACAAACTGAAGGAAGAACGCTGTGAGGCGTTGCTGGCGGTGGGGCAAGCCTCCACGCGGCCCTCCAGATTACTGATTTTGCGGCATCGCGGTGGCCAGCCAAATACCGCCCCGCTGGCGCTCGTTGGCAAAGGAGTCACGTTTGATAGCGGCGGGTTATCGATTAAACCCAGCGACGGAATGGTGGACATGAAGTGCGATATGGCGGGGGCTGCCACCGTTGTCGGTGCCATGCAAGCGATCGCGCAAATGGGGCTCAAGCAGAACGTGTTTGCCTATTGTGGGTTGGTGGAAAACATGATCGCGGGCAATGCCTACAAGCTGGGGGATGTGATCCGCGCCCGCAGTGGAAAAACGATCGAAGTTCTCAATACCGATGCGGAAGGGCGTGTCGTCTTGGCTGATGTGCTGGATGTGGCTTGTGAGGATCAACCAGCTTGGATCGTCGATCTGGCCACGCTCACCGGAGCTTGTCTCGTGGCGCTCGGACATGACGTGAGTGGACTGTTCAGCAATCACGACGCATTCGCTCGGCAAGTAGCTGCGGCGGCTGAAAAAACCGGCGAGCGCGTGTGGCAGTTGCCAATGTTTCCCGAGTACGGCGAGTTAATCAAGAGCAACGTGGCGGATATCAAAAACGTCGGCTCGGGACGTTGGGCGGGAGCCATCACGGCGGCCAAGTTTCTGGAAAATTTTGTCCAAGACAAACCCTGGGTTCACATCGATATCGCTGGGCCAGCCTTTGCCGATGCGGCCAAACCGTTCCGTGATGCTGGTGCCACCGGTTCGATGGTGCGGACTTTGGTGCAACTCGTGGCCGATCAGCCTGTATAATAGCGGCTTAAGGCCCCCTCAGAATTTCCCACCCTCGCACCGCAAAGGCTCGCCGCTGTGTCCAAGCAATCACCCTCCCATTCGCCAGCAGGCCAAGAAACCACTCGCAGTCGCTCGCTACCCACACGGCGAGATTTCCTCACCACGACCTCGGCCGCAGCAGCAGCCACCCTGGCTGTGCCGACCATCGTGCGGGGGCGAAACCTGAACGACAAACTCAACGTCGCGGTCATTGGTGTCGGCGGCAGGGGTGGAGGGAATCTAGGATCCGTTTCGGGGGAAAATATCGTCGCCCTCTGTGACGTCGATGCGAACACTTTGGGACGCACCGCCGAGCGTTTTCCCAAAGCTCGCACGGTGCGAGATTTCCGTCAATTGTTTGATCATGAAAAAGAATTCGACGCGGTCGTGGTCAGCACTTGCGAACACACCCACGCCTTCGCCACCCTGCCAGCCCTCAAACTAGGCAAACATGTCTATTGCGAAAAGCCGCTGACTTACAACATCTACGAGGCTCGCGTGATTCGTGAAGCGGCTGCTGAGGCCAACGTGGCGACGCAGATGGGCACGCAAATTCACGCCGGCAATAACTATCGCCGCGTGGTCGAGCTGATCCAAACCGGAGCGATCGGGAAAGTGCGTGAAGTGCACGTCTGGGTTTCGCGAACTTGGGGGTGGCAACCGACCGCCGAAGCAGCTCAACGTTACGGCGATATCGTCTTTACAACGGAACGCCCCGCGCAAGCCGATCCGGTGCCCAGCCATCTCGATTGGGATCTGTGGCTGGGGCCAGCTCCGGCGCGACCTTTCTCGAATATCTACGTTCCAGGGCCCAAGTGGTATCGTTGGTGGGACTTTGGCAATGGCACCATGTCCGATCTCGGCAGCCACTGGAATGATTTACCGTTTTGGGCGCTCGACTTGCGCGCTCCGCTGACGATCGAAGCCTCCGGGCCGCCGGCGCATCCCGAAATCGCGCCAGCCTCCATGCAGGCTACCTACACGTATGGGCCGCGCGGCGATCAACCCGGTTTGGAGTTGACTTGGTACCAAGGTCAAAACAAACCGCAGCCTTGGCTCGATAAACAAATCCCACAATGGAATGATGGTGTGTTGTTTGTCGGTGACGATGGCATGCTGCTGTCGGACTACGGCAAGCATGTGCTCTTGCCGGAAGATAAATTTGCCGATTTCCAACCTCCCGAACCCTTCATCCCGGCATCACTGGGGCATCACGCGGAATGGATCCACGCTTGCAAAACCGGCGCTCCGACCACTTGTAATTTCGAGTACGCGGGCTGGCTAACCGAGGCCAATCATTTAGGGAATGTCGCCTATCGAGTCGGGAAAAAGTTAGAGTGGGACGCAGAAGCGATGCAATGTCGCAACGCGCCCGAAGCGGCACCAATGATTAAGCGTGAATATCGTCCCGGCTGGGAATTGACGTAGGCGATCGCTGCCGAGATCGGTTGATTCGTTGCTAAGCGGGCCTCTTTATGGAGACCCACCAACTTGGTTTTCAACGAAAGCTGGTCCCCTGCGAAGCCAAACCGATGTGCCCGCGAATGGCGCTAATCGACACGAATCATTATGAGAACATCAACGCGGATACGGTAATACTTATCCTCTGCCATTCGCGTGATTCGCGGGCACCTAACACACATCTTTTGGTTGGGCACGCGTTTTTATCGAGATCCACTAACTGACCAATAATCGAAAGTTGACTCCCGGCGAAGCCAAACCGATTTGCCCGCGAATGGCGCTAATCGACGCGAATCATCTTGAGAATATCAACGCGGATACGGTAATACTTATCCTTTCCCATTCGCGTGATTCGCGGGCACTCAACACGCATCTTTTCGTTGGGCACGCGTTTTCTTGAGAGCCGCTAACTGACCAAAAAACGAAAGCTGGTCCCCTGCGATGCCAATCCAATGTGCCCGCGAATCACGCTAATCGACGCGAATCATCTTGAGAATATCAACGCGGATACGGTAATACTTATCCTTTCCCATTCGCGTGATTCGCGGGCACTCAACACGCATCTTTTCGTTGGGCACGCGTTTTTATCGAGATCCACTAACTGACCAAAAAACGAAAGATGGTCCCCTGCGAAGCCAATCCGATGTGCCCGCGAATGGCGATAATCGACGCGAATCATGTTGAGAATATCAACGCGGATACGGCAATACTTATCCTCTCCCATTCGCGTTCATTCGCGTGATTCGCGGGCACCTAACGCACGACCATTTGGTCGTGTGATACTTTGTGGTTTCGCCGGTGCATATTTGTGGAATTCGGGTGACTGGGGCTTTGAGCGAAAACGGTGAGTCGCTGCGCGGTACTCACGGCCGCGCAGGCTCTGTGTGTTCTGGCGACCAAGTGATCGCCTGCTTAGAACCTCAGTTCACAGTCTCTTGACGCATTCATGCAAACCAATTCGATGTCCCAGCGCATATCCTACAGCGTGCTTGACCCGCTGATCGGCCCAGTTCTCAAGTCGCTGTATCCGCGACTGCCTATCCCGGCTTGGTTTCCGCCGGAGGGCATTGTCCTCATTGGGCACTGCTTCGCGATCGTCGGAGCGATTGGTTTCGCTTATTCCCTGAGCAGTCCCTGGGGTGGAGTCTTGGCAGCGATCGGGGTGCTGGGGAATCACACTGCCGATTGTGTCGATGGCACGCATGCGCGAGCTACTGGCCAGTGTCGTCACGGGGGTGAACTGCTCGACCACTTTACCGATCCCATGTCGTTCGCTTACTGGCTGGTAGGAATTTCCGTTGCCCTGGGAACGCTCGGCTGGGGGCTTGCCGCTTTGATTATTTTGTTCGGCCACGCAGTGCTGACGAACATCAAATCGAAACTGACCGGTCGGTTTGTGCTCAGCCGATTTGGGCCGACCGAGTTTAAAACGCTGTTGTTTATTAGCGGATTGACGTTGGCAGCCATTGCTTCGTTGGATTTGAAAATAATTCCGGTGTTGTTGGCCGCTGGTGGATTTTTTGCTCTGATCGTTTTTGGGGGAATCCACCTGATCTTTGATCTGATCCGCTCGGTACGAGAAGTCAACCGATCTGGGAAACCGATCGACACCAGCGAATGGATCAATGGCAATAACGAAAGCCGAAGTGCCTAAGGTTTGGCCCGCCGGCTGAGCGGGGGTTAGCAGCGAGATTACTGGGCTGCCGAATAAAGTTCCGCATACTCGACCACCCAAGTGTCAATCAATTGCTGGAACGCCTGCTCATCGGCTTGTTCCAGCGGTTCGTAGAAGTTCCGATTGAAGACTTCTTTGTTGGCCACAGTACCTTTAGCTCGCAGGTCCAACACTCGATATTCGTTTAGCGGTCGGACTGTAATTTCCAGACGGCTATAGCGGTTTGAGCGTTTGCCTGCGGAGATATTAATATCGTCACGATAGCAACCAGCACCCCAACCTGCTTCGCCGAAGAGGGTCTCTTTGCGAAAGCCGGGAAAGTGGTTCAGCAGTTGGTCTAACTGCTGAGAAATCCGCTCGGAAAGGGATAGCCGATAGGAAGTGTGTAACCGCTTGGCTTCCTCTTCGTTGAGCGACTCTTGCCGCTCCGCATCCTGTTGGGAAGCCTTACGATTTTTGCCGCGGGCGATAGCCGATTCCAGGCGATTATGAAAGTCGTCACTCATGCAGATTGATCCGGCTCTCCGGAGGGCTCGGGTTGCTTCCTCTCCGCTTCGCCGCCAGCGGATTGCTGCTCCGCAGGGGAACTCGCAGCGACCGCAGAGGTATCGGCCTTCTGTGAACCTGCTTCAGCTTGAGACGCAGCGGGAGCCTTTGCTGTGGAACTCTCTTCACCGCTGCTAACGTTTTCTTGGCTGCTGGCATCGGGTTGTTTTTGCTCGGGCTGCTTTTGCTCGGGCTGTTCCTGATCCTTAGCGGCTTCTTCCTTCGGCGTTTTCATGAACTGTAATAATTCACTGAACGACCGCAATGGTTCTTCGCCCGTCCGTTTTGCTTCGTTAATCGGCGCTACAGGAGCGTCAGAACGCGAAACGGTGGTGTAGGTCGTTGGTCCTCGGGAACCACCTTGGTCTCTTCTGCCACCTTGTCGGCCACGGCCGCCACCAGCCGGCTTACCGCCACCAACAGGTTTTCCGCTGCCGCCACGCCCACCAGTTGGTCGCCCGCCATCCTGGGATCGCCCGCCGCTAGCCGCGCCACGACCGCCCCCGGCTGGTCGTGAACCTCCGCCAGCTGGCGCACCGCGACCGCCCGTTGCGGCGCGAGCCGCTGCTGGCTGTTTTTGACCGGAATTCGCATCGCCACCACGAGCTTGACCGCCACGGCCTCCGCGAGCTGCCCCGCCACCACGCTGATTTCGCTGCTCACGCAGCTGGGCGTGACGCTCTGGCGAGATACCCGAGAGCGAGACTCGTCGTCGCTTGTTATCGATATCCACGACCCAAGCGGTCAAAACATCACCAATTTGCACAAACTCGTTGAGGTCTTCGACGAAGTCCTCTGATAAGCGGCTGACGTGAATCAAGCCGCTGCACTCTGGCCCAAGTTCAACGAATACGCCGAAACCGGCCACACCGACGACCACACCGGAAACCAAATCACCAGGCTTCAATTCACTCAGCTTGGGAACCGTCGACATCGACGCCGCTGGAGCGTGATAATCGAATCCAGCGTCACTGAATGGTTGACACAGGGAACGCACAATCTGACGCACGCGGTGATCGCCAATCTGCCATTCCTTCACTAGTCGAGCGACTTGCTCGCGTTCAGGCAGCGGATGCAAATAAGGTTCCACTGGGGGCGCCGAGCCTGGAGCCGACGGTTGCGAATCAGCGCCGCCTGCTTGGCCGGACTCAATTTCGCCGGACTCAGTTTCGTCGCTGGAAGTTTCGTCGCTGGAAGTTTCGTCGCTGGAAGTTTCGTCGCTAGAGGCGGCTGGCGATTCGTCCTGAGACGCTCCGCCATCGCTGGCCTGCTCACCTTCAACAGCAGCTTCCACCTGCTCGGTAGCTTCCGTGGGTGTTGCTTGCTCAATACTCGCCTCGACGGTTTCCGCACTCGGCTCACCCGTTTCCGCACTCGGCTCGCCCGTTTCCGCGGCGGACTCGGCTTCCGCGTCAACGCTGGTTTCCGTTCCGGCGGGTGCTGAAGTCTCAGCCGCGGAGCTGGCATCAAGGCCGAACGGGGCATCGGGGTCGACCGCCGCAATTTTGACTTCTGTGAAAGTCGCTGAGTTGGCGATTGGATCGGGAGTCAAAGACGGCACGTTTTCGACCGAATAATCGGGCGGCACATAGCCCGGTGGCGCTGCGGGCGGAGCTGGGATTTCCAGCCTACCCATTAATTTCTCAGCCAGCGGGTAATCATCGGGATGGATCGCGGTTGCATCAAGCGGTTGTTCACCGCCAAACACACGGAGGAACGCGGCCGCTTGGCGTTGCGAAACGAGGTCGGGCCAAGCATCTAAGGCGAGCAATTCGTTTCGCGAGCTAATTAACTGGTTGCGTCGAGCCCGATCGATCGATTCGGCCACGCCATCAGTAACTCCCGGCAACGACGCCAACCAACCTCGGTCGGCTGAATTCACATCGACGCTGATCTGGCTAACACCGCTGGTGACGACATCTTCGAGAGCACAGGCGAGTTGACGTTCTGCCAATTCACGCTGGTAGCTGCCCAATCGCAAGCGACCGACATCCACTTTCGCAAGTGCGCGGGCGGGGGTCCGGACCAGTTGGGCGAGCCACACGGCAGCCCGGAACCGACGAGGCACCGACCGCAACTCGCGGTTTCCTTCGGGACCACCGGCATAAATCTCGGCACCGGCTCGTTCGGCCAGCGTCCAGCGGAGGCTGCCGCCAGCTGATTGGGCCAGCAATTCCGAAAGAGCGACCAAGCAACTGCGACGGGCGGGACCGTTGGAAAGCACGATCAAATCAACGTGGTAGGCATGCACCAACTCACCGAGCCGCGCTACTAACTGTTGCCGAACCGCCTTGGTCAACTGGCAAGCGACATCTTCAGTGTGCAGGACCGCACCATCAACTCCGACAACGGCCAAAGCAGCCGTGCGAGGCCCAACGGCATCGATCGCCAACACGTTCTTAGCCGCCATCGGCTCGCGATGCATCTGCCGACGCAAAGAATCGGTAGCAACTGAAATCAGCCGCCGTGCCGCGCGGTCGATCAGATCGTCCCACCAAGCGGCCTCGAGCGCTTCGCGGATGGCAGCTTCGTTGCTGATCACCATCTCGGACAATTCATTGGAAGCTTGCTCATTGAGCCCCTCGGCAACTTTTGCCAAGTGTCGCACAAACTCGGTGGCGTTGTACTTGAACGAACACTGCACCACTTGGCTGCGCAACGCGCGACCTAACATCACGACTTGGAAGGCAGTCAAACGTGACTTCGATAGCGACTTGCCTTTGAGCGGTGACAGCACGCTGACCAACCACTTACGGCGTCGCTGACGCGGAGAGATTTTCTTCCGCGTTTCCTTAGCCTTGGCAGCCTGCTTTTCCTTGTTGGTTTGTTTCTTACTGAGGGTCTTTCCAGCCGTTTTGGCTGCCCCTGCTTCGTTCGAACTGGCGAAGCCAGCCAACAAATCGGCATCGCCTTCCACGGGCGGGACGGGGCCGGAGTTAGCGTCAGCTACCTCCGCCGCCGATTCGCTGGCAGCTTGAGGCGTAGTTTCCGGACTCGACTCTGATGTCGCTACCGCAGCCGCTGGCTCGGCAGGCGGAGGCGAGGAATCACCAGCGACAGCGTCAGCCGCTACCGATGCTTCTCCCTGCGTGGCCAAGCTTTCGTCGTTTGCCGGACTTGAATCGCTTGCCGGAGCTTCGCCGCTTGCCGGACTTGAATCGTTTGCCGGAGCTTCGCCGCTTGCCGGAGTTGCGTCACTTGCCGGAGTTGCGTCACCTGCCGGCTTTGCATCAGGTTCTTGCTTTGCGTCGGTTCCCTGCGGGTGTTTCGCCGAGGAAGGCGCACGATTACTACCACCCTCTGACTCACTTCCATCATCGCTGTCACCGGGCGCTTGTTGACTGCCCTCATGTGGGTCGTGCACTTCGAGAATGTGCAACTGGACTTGCTTGTCCATCCACAGCGTGGCCGCCTTGAGGATTCGCGAGTCGGCGGCGAGGTATTGCCCCAAAACCCCTTCAAGTCCATTGATCGCAGCGTCAGCGTGTTCGGCGCCGACGACCATTTCCCCAAGGCGAGAAAGATCGGATGGATCACCCGGTTTGGGATTAAGAAGTCGCACCGCCAACCTGCTGGCGGGGTGCGTATTGCCCGATTCGTTGCGAATCCGTCGCGCAATTCGATCGAGTTGGCGGGGCGTTTGCGCCTCGGCGATGGAGGCAAGCAACGCATCGTCATCCAGGCTGCCGTCAGCATACTTCTGACGCAATTCAGCTCGACGCTGCTCAAGTTGCTTTTCAGTTCGCAACGCGGAGACAAGCTCCCAGAGTGCTCGTTCCGGCACTTCGCCAATTTCATCACGGCGATACTGAGCTAAGAACGGGGGTTCATATCCCTGTTCCAGCAATGGAAGAGCAACTCTTAACGCTGACGTTTCGCACCGCTGGCGGCGGGCAATGGCTTCGAGATCAACTGTCATGCCCGACGGGCTCGCATCCGTAATGGCAGACGCAAAAATACGCAGTCGGCAATACCGACCTATCACACGATGGATCATGCGGGCGCGTCTAGACCTCGACCCGCATGCGGGCCGAAATCTAAGGGCTGCGAGTTTGTTTGTCAACCGAGCAACCTACGAAAAAAGCCTCGTGGGGCGTCGCTTCTTTTCGAAGCGAATCACCCCGCGAGGCTTTCGACGTAAAAATGACCCCTACGGGAATCGAACCCGTGTCGCCGCCGTGAAAGGGCGGTGTCCTAGACCGCTAGACGAAGGGGCCGTCTTTGCTGCTGCAATAGGTTTACCAGCGTACCGTGGGTATCGTCAAGTGCTGCCGGCAATCCTCGCACAGTTTTTTTAAGACTATGCTCTTTTGCCAAAAAAAGCCCTTGAACCACGCCAAATTCTCGCTGTCATGCCGCCAATAGGTGACTCCCCTGTCAGCGAAATGACTAATTTGCGAACCACCAGCCGAAATTGGACCAGCGTCGTAATAGCACACCATCACGATTGCACGACCAGAACTGCACCACCGAATAGTCGGCGGCAAACTTCCAGCAATCACCGAAAGCGTGCGAACGTCCGATCAGAGCGATTCGTTGGCGGTGTCGTCAACTTCGTCCTTGCTGCGTTGAATCGCATCGTAGACTTCGCGACGGTGAACAGGCACTTCGCGGGGCGCTTCAACACCCAATCGCACCTTGTCACCACGAATCTCGACAACGACAATCCGAATGTCATTGTTGATGACGATGCTTTCGTTCTTTTTCCTAGACAGTACTAACATGGCTCAGTCCTCTGTGACCGGCGTACCGATAATTTCCTGCTACACCGAATCATTCGCGTCAAGCAGGAGACTTGCGTAACCAAGAGTCATGTTCCGCAGTCAGCGGCCTTTGCTCTCGCTCAAAATCTCACGCCCATGTCGCTAATTCGGACGGGCCGGTTCGCCGACCCTGCGTCGAAGTCGATAGATTCCCTATCGAGACGCATTACACTTTACGTCGCTGTGCAAGAACGTCAAGTAAATTTTTGCAAGTCGACTTGTTTTTGGGCACTCTATTTGCCTTTGACCTCCCAATAACCCTCCTCATCATCAAATTGATTGCGCGTCACCCCGTTCGGCCACAAATTTGTCGCGGAGCCCCCAAGACAATTCAGCGGCCATTCACCCCGTTTTCTGGCTGCCCCAGTAACGAGCCGCCGCACAAATCTTCTCGCGTCCGCGTAAAGACTTTGGCGTTTGGGAACGGGTAGTGATTTCCTCCGTCTAGTCACTGGTCTAAAGTATAACTTGAGACCACGGTCTGATCGTTGTTTTCTGCTTCTCCTCCTCTAGCCCCTTCCGCTGCTTTATCACTCTCCAGCATGAACTGTCGATGCGATACTTCACTCCGGAATCTGCTAACCGTACGCTGCCTCTCGTGCGTCGCATTGCGGCCGATCTCGTCGGCTTGCGATTCGAAGTCGTCGTCCGCGGAGAGCGAATCGATCGACTCTCTGAGGCCAACCAGGGGCTAACCGGCTCCCCGGCACACGTCGAGGAATTGGAGGCGATGCAATCTTCGTTGCTGGCCGATCGCGAACGAATGCGAGAAATCGAAGCCGAATTGTCGAGCCTCGGGGTGTTGATCCATGCTCCCGATGAAGGGGCGCTCGATTTTCCCGCCCGCATCGGCTCCCAAGATGTCCGCCTATGCTGGATGCCGGCCGATGAAACCATCAGCTTTTGGCACCCCGTCGGTGCGGACGTGGCCGATCGCCAACCAATTGGCGACACCATTTTTGAGCAAGTCGAAACGGTCAGCGAAGGCCCTGACAATGGCCCTGACAACGGCTCCGAAACCGACTCCCAGCCGTCTCTCA